>DATKTF010000289.1:0-6847 GCA_035531255.1 Cellulomonadaceae bacterium | reverse complement strand
TCGCCACCCTGCGACACGCGCTCGGCGGACAACCGGGGCCGGGTGCGCGTCGTCCATCCTGCCCCCGGGTCGGTGGCCGGTCGTGCGCGGCGGCCTGCGACCTTCGGCCCCTGGCGACGGTCGACCACCGCCCGTAGCGTCGAGACAGGCCCGATCTCGCGCCAGGAGGATCCGATGTCGACACGCATGACACCCCGACGTCCCGGAGCGACCGCGCGCCGGTTCGGATACCTCGTCGCGGCGCTCGTCGACGGTGCCCTGCTCTACGCCGCCAACGTCTGGCCCAGGTGGGACGCGGTGCCGTTCCTCACACCCGAGACACCGCTGGTGCTCGGTCTCGTCAACGCCTCGCTCCTGGTGTCCGCCGCCGCGAACCTCGTGTACCTCATGAACGACCCACGCTGGTTGAAGGCCCTCGGTGACGTCGCGACCACAGGCGTGGGGATCGCGGCCCTCGTGCGGATCCGCACCGTCTTCCCGTTCGCCTTCACCGACACGTCCGTCGACTGGAACCTCGTCGCGAACGTGCTGCTGGTGGTCGGGATCGTCGGCAGCGCGATCGCGATCGTCGTGGCGCTGGTCACGTTCGTGAGGAGCGTCGCCGTACCGCCGACGTGACGCCTCAGCCCCCTGGCAGCACCAGGACCCAGGGTGAACCGCCGGCGACCGCCTTCCCGGGCAGCTGCCCTTGCGACCACCACTTCGCCTCGTACGGGACGAGCCCGACCTGCACGCGTGTCCCGGCGACGTACGCCTCGGTGGCGTTCCACTGCGGGTAGCTCCCGGCGGGGAGCGTCGGCAGCGGTGCCGGCGTGTCACCGGGCAGCACCGGACCGACGAGGGTCCAGGGGGAATCGGTCGCGGTCGCCACCGGGGTGTCCGGGGCGATCCCGCTGGTCCAGTAGCGCGCCTGGTAGACGTTGTGGTGCCAGACGATCTTGGTGCCGCCCGGGTAGGTGCCGAGCGGATCCCAGATCGGGAACGGGCTGTGTGCCGGGTCGTCGGTCTGGTCGGCGGCCGACGTGGCCGACGGGGCGGGGACCGAGGACGCCGCGGGCGACGCGGTGACCGTCGAGGCGTACGGGAGGTCGGTCGCGAGCACGTCCGCGAAGCTCCGGGACCCCTGGTCGACGCCGCTGCAGGTCGCCTGCACCACCGTGAGGACCTTCGGCAGCGGGCTCCCGCAGGTCGAGTCACGGTTGAGGGACCACATCGACACCTGGCCGACTCCGTGGCTCCGCGCGAACGCGTTGACGCTCGCCGCGTCGTCGAGCGTGAACACCTCTCCTGCGACGTCGTTCTGGCCGATCATCGGGGTGATGCCGACCTTCGCCCAGGTATGGGCGTCGTCGAGGGTCGCGCCTTCGCGGGCGTAGGCCGTCCTGACCTGGGCGTGCAAGGCGGTCGAGGCCTGCAGCACGGCGTCGGACATCGAGACGGACGGAGAGAGCGCGGTGCCGAAGTCCATCGTCATACCGTTGACGCCCGCGACGTCGACGCCCGAGGCGAGCATCTGGTCGACCACCGCGACGCCCTCGGCCGTGAGACCGCTCGGGGACACCGGCAGCGTCAGCCACACGGCCAGGTGCCGGCCGGCTGAGCGGACGTGGTCCTGCACGGACTTCACCGCGACCGCCCGCCGCGCGCCGGCCGCGGTGTCTGCGAGCGACGCACCTTCGAGGTCGAGATCGATGCTGGCGAGCGTGTAGCGATCGACGACGGACTGGTATGCGTTCCGGAGCGCCACCGGGTCCGTGCATGCGGTGGCCAGCTCGGTGCCGCGTTGCCCACCGAACGAGACGCGCACCACCCCGCCGGTGCTGCGCAGCTGGGAGATGCGACGGTCGAGCTCGAGGTCCGAGGCGGCGGTGTCGAGCGTGTACGCCCCACCCCAGAGCGGCGTGCAGCCACTCGTCGGATCGGCGACGACGAACGAGAGGATCACGCTCGACTGCGCCGGACCGGTCGGCGTCCCGAACGAGAACGTGGGCGTCGCCGTGACGTCGACGTACGCGGCGAAGGTCGACGGTCCTGGCGCTGCCGGTCGCGACAGCGCAGCGGCGAAGGAGCGAAAGCCCGTCCAGGCGACGGCGACGGTGCAGACGAGGACGATGCCGACGCGGACGAGGGACACGCGTGTGCGTGCGGGTCTCGGCACAGCTGTGGCGGTGGTCATCGGGAACCCCAGGTGAGAGAGGGACGCACGGATGTGCCGTGCGCCTGCGGTCGGAGGCGGGAGATCGCGGTGGACGTCACGACCGCTCCCGGGCTCGGGTGTCGCCGCGGCGAGGCGACGGGACGGTGGCGACGGCGACCGTGCGTCGGTCGCCCGGGGTCCCGACGTGGTCGGGGCCGAAGTACAGCACCGCCTCCCAGTCCGGGTCGCCCGTCGACCCGGTGGCCTCACCCGCACGAGGAGCTTTCGCCGGGACCCGGACCCAGTGCGCGAACCCGAGCAGCACGTCGACGATCGAGTTGCGGAACCCGATGAACGCGACGATCGCGTACGTCGTGAGCAGACCGTTGAACAGGGCGAACGCTCCGTTGCTCCAGTTCTGCGTCATGATGTCGTTCGCCAGCGTGTAGAACGAGAACGCGGCGATGAGATAGGCCGCGAGGACGTAGAGAGCCGGGGCGGCCGTCCGATCCTTGACCTTCGGTGTCCGCGCGAAGGCGATCTTGGACTTCGCAGCGGCCTGCTGGAGCGACTTCAGCGTTCCTGCGAGGTTGACCGGCAGCAGGATGAGGTTGAACGCGTACATGCGCAGGACGTCGGACCGCTTGTACCCGAGGCGCCGGAAGTCCGCCGACATCGCCAGGAAGTACGGCAGCGCGGCGACGACGAGGACGGGGCTCAGCAACCGGCTGTCGAACGGGAAGGCGAGCAGCAGCACGAGGCCCACGCTCGCCCAGCAGATGGACGCCATGTAGTTGAAGCGCAGGGCGACGGTGGCGCGCGGGACGCGGCGACCAGCCTTGCGTTCACGTCGGATGAAACGGAGGAACTTCGGCACGATCAGCAACCCGCCATTGGCCCAACGGGCGCGTTGCACCACGAGCGAGCCGAAGTCCGGAGGCGTCGCGCTGTAGCTGAGGCGCTCGGGATAGTTGAACAGCGTCCACCCGGATGCGATCAGGTCGATGCTCGACTCGGTGTCCTCGATGACCGTGCGGTCCTGCACGTACCGGCGGACCTCCTGCCCCCCGACATAGGTCACCTCGACGATGTCGTCGAGCGCGACCTTGCGGATCACGGCGTTGGCGCCCACCCAGAACGTCGCCCCGAAGTAGCTCAGTCCCTGGTGGACGATGTGCTGGATGTCGGTCGTGGCCCCGGCGATCCGCTCGAGCCGCGTCCCCGCACCACGGAAGGCCGAGTACGGGGTCTGGATCACGGCGATCCGCTCGTTGCCCGGGAGCTCCATCTGGTGGACGAGACGCAGGCAGTACTCACGCAGCAGCACACTGTCGGCGTCGAGGGTCAGCAGGTAGTCGCTGTCCGGGATCAGCATCGCGTCGGCACCGTCGGTGCCGTCGGCATCGTTGACGTCGCGCAGGACGATGCCCATCCGGGTCTCGATCTCGCGGACCCGGCGCCCCATCAGGCCGATGTACGCATTGAGGTTCATGGCCTTGTTCGCGTCGTGCGGAAGATGGGCGTACGTCTTGCGCTCGAACGATGAGAGCGTCGCGTCGAAGGTCCAGACGAGTCGACGGCAGAGCTGGCTCAGACGCTCGGCAGGCACCGGGGCGCGCTCGTCGAGCGCGGCGAACAGTGCGCGCGCCGTGACCTCGAAGTCGCCGGCCAGCCCGCCGAGGACCTCCTCGGCGAGGAAGTCGTCGGCATGGTTCGCGCGAGGACACGCGTCGGCCTGGTCGCGCAGCCATCGCCCGGCCCAGACGAAGTCGAGCGCCAGTGCGCGGACGTGGTCCGGCGAGCTCGCGCCCCCGAGCACCGCCGCGGCCTCGTACCTGTCGAGAGCGTCGCGGAAGCGCTCGTACGGCTCCGTGAGGAGAGCGCCGATCTCGCGCGGGAGTGCGCGGCAGCTCAGCAGGCTCGCGAGCGCTCCCGGGTCCGTGGGCGTCGGCGGGTCGTCGAGCAGCAGGACGATCCGCATGCCGGGGTACTCCTGCAGAGCAGCGGAGAGCAGCGTCGCCCGCACGACCGCCGGGTCCTCGGCGTACGAGGGCACGAGGACGGTCAGGGACGGGCGGGAGTCCGCCATGAAGGCGTCGATCTCCGCTCGCGGCACTCGGACGTGCCCGCGGGACCGGTAGAGCGCACCTTGCCGCGCGAGCAGGTACATGAGCGCCGAGACGAGCAGGAAGGTCATGATGCCGACGTAGACGATCGTCTGGATGACGAACCCGCTGTCGTGGATCCCGTTGTCGATGAACCGTGAGACGACCGCCTGGACGAGGTACACGCACCACGCCAGCACGGTGACGGAGATCGCCAGCCCGCCCAGCCAGGTGGCAGCGGTCCCGGCCGGTGTCTCCTGCATCGGGAGCGGCGGGCGGGGACGCTCGGCGCCCCACTGGCGGCGACGTCGCGTCGCGGTCGCCGCGGCCCGGTCACGTGGGGCGCGAGGTGCGCCCGTGTCGGAGCGGTCCTGCGTCCGTGCATCGAGCTCGTCGAGAGCGAGACCCCCCGCTGACGTCTCGTTCTGCTTCCGCGCGCCCGTACTGGCGACGTGGTCGAAGTCCACCGGTCACTCCCGTCGCTTGAATGGTCAACTGACCATCGGCACCGGGCCGTGCAGAACTTGAGTGAGCTGTTGGGTGAGTTCGCCATCCATCCACCTGACGCGACACGACGCGCGTCTGCGTCCGCAGGGGGAACACGTCACCGGCTGCGAACCGTGCGCCCGGTCACCGCAACCGGGCCAGCGCCTCCGCACGTTCCTTGATGCCGCGCAGCATGCGCTGGCTCATGAACCAGCTGACGGCCGAGACGGGCTCGACGAGCAGCGCGGCGGACCGGTGCAGGTACGCGTAGCGCTCCCGCACCACCAGGCGCGTCGACCCGCCGGTTCCGTCCTGCACCGCGAAGGACCAGGTGAAGTCGTACGGAGCGGGCGAGCCGCTGACCGGGACGGCGCCCCGGAGGACCAGGCTCCGTCCCGGCTCCAGGCCCACCACGGCGAGCCCGACCTCGGGGTGCAGCCGCACCTCGTCGCCGACCGCGATGCCCTGCCACGCGGGACGGACCGTGCTGCTGCTGTGGATGTCGCAGCCGATGAGGTTCTCCAGGCAGTCGTAGCTGTAGAACCCGCCGCGGCCTTGACCGAGCTGGGCGACCCAGGCCCAGACGTCCTCCGGGCGCGCATCGATCGTGACCGCACGGGTCGAGACCAGGTCGGCCGCCGGCAGGACCTCGTCACCCGGGAGCACGCCGTCGACCTCGGCGCGCGTCGCCCCCCAGTGGAGCATCCGCGACCGAGCCGCGGGCACCGCGAGGAGGGCGATGCACGCGAGCGCGAGGCGTCGCCGCTGCTGAGAGGTCACGATGGGAACACCATGGGGTCATGCTCGCCGCGCGCGCGTGGACGGGGAAAGCGACCTACGTCCTCATCCGCTGCCGGGGCACGGAGGACCACTACGGCTTCTCGTCGGCGCCTCGGTGCCGAGGGCTCGCGAGCGCTCGGGTGCTGTGACGACCCGTCAGGTCGTCCGGGCGCCGAGGACCTCGGCGAGCTGCTGCGCGAGCGGCTCCTCGAGGATGTCCTCCACCGGCCGCGGCAGGCTCAGGCTCCAGTTGGGCCACTGGGTGATCGTCCCCGGCATGTTCGGGCGCTCAGCCACCGCACCGACGTCGTCGAGCGACGCGAGCACGATCCGCGCACGGCACTCGGACAGGCGGCGGTACTGCGCCAGGACGGCGCGGGCGACCTCGTCCGGTCCGATCGGCCCGTCGGGGTCCACCCCCGCGACCGCGGCGAGCTCGCGGCGCACCTGCTCGAGCTGCTCGAAGTTCGCGGGCTTGCCGATGCGCCGCAGGTCCTCGGTGTCCGAGCCGGTCAGCGTGCCCGCGATCGTCGCCTGGTCGTGCGTCGAGGACGCGCCCATCGTGGCCTCGGGGAACTGGTCGACCGGCAGCCGCAGCGCCGCGCGGTAGCCGAGCATGCCGTCGTCCGCCATCGTCTCGCGGACCCCTGCCGCGACCGTGCCCATGTCCTCGCCGACGACCCACGCGCCGGTCCGCGACGCCTCGACGCGCAGGATCGCGAGCATCGCCTCGGTCGGGTAGTGGACGTACGCGCCCTGGGTGGCCGAGGCGCCGGCCGGCACCCAGAACAGCCGCCAGAGCTGCATGACGTGGTCGATCCGGAGTGCGCCCGCGTGCCGCAGCGCGACGCGGACCATCTTGATGAACGGGGCGAAGTCCGCGGCCACGAGGGCGACCGGGTTGATCGGGGGCAGCCCCCACTTCTGGCCGTCGATGTTGTGCCGGTCAGGCGGGCACCCGACCTCGAAGTCGAAGCAGACCTCGTCCTGGTTCGCCCATGCGTCGGCGCTCCACGAGTCGAACCCGACCGCGATGTCCACGACGACGCTCGCGCCGGTCCGACAGGCGACGGCGAGCTGCGCGTCCGCGACCCACTGCGCCCAGGCGTAGAACGCGACCCTGTCGGTCCGCACGTCGCCGGTCGAGAGCGCGGTCTCCGGGTGCTGGTCCACCTCGGGCCACTCGCGCCAGTTGCTCGTGCCGTAGGTCTCGGCGAGCACGCACCACGTCGCGAAGCGGGTGAGGTCCTGACCCTGCTCGGCGACCCACGCGTCGTGCGCGGCCGGCAGCCGGTCGCGCGTCGCGACCCAGATCCGCTCGAGCGCGGACCTCTTGAGC
>DATKTF010000288.1:0-8212 GCA_035531255.1 Cellulomonadaceae bacterium | reverse complement strand
TGGTCGTGGCCTCAGGGCTGACCGCACTCGCGGCGCCGACGGGTTCGACCGTCGCGTGGTGCTCGCCCGCGGCCGCTTCCAGCACGGTCGCCGGCTCGACAGGCGGTGCGGACCAGACCGGTGCAGCAGCCTCCACCGACGGAGCCGACCAACCCGTATCGGCAGGCGCAACAGAAGGAGCGGGCCAACCTGGCTCGACCGGCACTGCGGACGGGACCGGCGGGGCCAGCGGCTCCCATCGGGGGACCCCCGTCGCGGGTGGCTCGGCTGCCCACATGCGCCCGGCGAGGTCGTCGACCGGGTGCGTCTGCGCCGGGAGCGGAACCGCGGTCGGGGACTCCCAGGTGGCCTGCGGTTCGGCAGCCCGGCGGGTCGGGAGGACGGTCGGCTCGAGCGGTGCCTCGACCGTCGACGCGACCGACCTCTCGCGCGCGACCGGCACTGGGTCCCAGCTCCGACCAGGCACGTAGACCTCGTCGTCCTCGTCGTCAGGGACGAGCCCGGGGATCACGAACGCCGGCATGACGGGCTCAGGGTCGGCCTCGGCGAGAGGAGGCTCGGTTCCCACCTCGGCGTCCTGCCTCGCAGCCCGGAGCTCTGGGCTCGGACCGTGGTACCGGCTCGCGTGGTAGTCCGCGGCGTAGAAGCCGGGCGCGTGCTCGTCGGACCCGCCCCCGTCGCCCGCGCGAGAGGGGCGGCCGGCGAGGTCTGCCGGTGCCGGCGGCGGCACGTCGACACCGCGGCGGAACCCGCTGAACAGACCGGTGCGGACAGCCGGAGCGACGGGTGCGGAGGCGACAGGCGCCGCCGGCTGCTCGGCCGGGGCTTCCTGCCAGAACGGTGACGCCGCGCGACTGCGTGCCGGAAGGCTCGAGTTGGACGGGGCCGCGACGTCGGGCTGCCATCCTTCGACGGCACCGGCAAGCTCCGCGGCGAGTCGCGGCTCCACGAGCGCCGGCAGGACGATCTTGCTCTCGTCACGCTCGCGCAGCTCGGCCTGCGTCACGGGCGGAAGCGCCGGCTCCTCGACCGTGGCACCGTCCCGGACGCGCCGCTTCGGAAGGCCGAGCGTCGTCGCACCGTCGGTGAGCGCGGTCAGGTCGACCGGTTCGACCACGGGTGGGACGTCCTCGATCACGGGCGGCGACAACCACGCCGCGGCGGCGTCCTCGATCGTCGGCGCAGCGGGCACCGCACTGTGGTCCGCGACCGGTGACGGGAGACCGTACCCGGAGGACATCGCCTCGGTGGCCTGGAACAGGACGACCGGGAACGTGACCTCGACCGTGGTCCCCGTGCCGGCCTGGCCCCGACCGATCTCCACGCCGGCGCCGAGACGCTGCGCGAGTCGGCCGACCACGAACAGACCGAGCCGCTGCGCACCGAGGGCGTCGCTCGCGGACACGGAACGGATCTTCTCGTTCGCGAGCTCGATCTCCTCGTCGGACATCCCGAGTCCGCGGTCCACCACGGTGACGGTGACGCTCTCACCGCGGACACCGGTGCTGACCTCGACCTGCGTGTCCGGCTCGGAGAAGACCGTCGCGTTCTCGAGGATCTCCGCGAGAAGGTGGGCCGAGGCGAGAGCGTTGAACCCCAGCATGTGGGGGTCGATCGGGAGATCGAGCTGGATGCGGTCGTACTGCTCGATCTCCGAGGAGGCCGTGCGGATCACGTCGGAGAGCGGCATCGAGTCGCGCATCCGTCGGCCGGAGTCGATGCCGGCGAGCACGAGCAGGGACTCGGCGTTCCGACGCATCCGGGTGGCCAGGTGGTCGAGCCGGAAGAGGTTCGCCAGGGCGTTCGGGTCTTCCTCGGTGCGCTCGAGGGAGTCGATGAAGGACAGCTGTCGGTTGAGCAGGACCTGGTCCCGGCGCGCGACGTTGATGAACATCTCGGCGATCGAGCCACGCAGGGCGGCCTGCTCCTGCGCCACCTGCAGCGTCGTCGCGTTGACGGCGTTGAACGCGTCGGCGAGGCGACCCACCTCGTCGCGGGACTCCACGGGGATCTGCACGAGCTCCATGCCCGGACCCTCGCCGGGGACGGCGACCTCTTCGACGAGCTTGGGCAGCTGTTCGCGGACGTCTGCGGCAGCGGCGGTGAGACGGCGCAGCGGGTTGACGATGCCCCGGGAGACGAACAAGGCGAAGGCCAACGAGAGGCCGACGGCGAGCAGTCCGATGCCTGCTGTCCCGATGGCCTGGGTGCGAGCCGCCGAGGACGACTGGCCGGCCATGACCGAGGCGTCGGTGAAGATCCTCTCGCGCACCGCGTCCATGGACGCGATCTGGTCCGCGATGCCCTTGTCCCACGCCGTCTTGTCGAGTGCCGCGATCTCCGCCGGACTGCCGTTCTGCAGGACCAGCCTCATGCGTGTGAACTCGGGCGTCGGGAAGCTGAGCGGGATGAAGAGGCTGTTCTGCCCGAGGTTGGAGACGACCGCACGCGAGTTCGTCCGGTCGAGCTCGGTCGAGGACACCTGCGTGACGAAGAGCTGCACGGTCCCCGGGGAGCTGCCATGCAGACGGATGATCGCCTCGCCGATGGCCCGCTCGCGGACGAAGTCCTCGTTGCTCCGCTCGATCGCACCGAAGGCGAGGAGATACCCGGCGAGCGAACGGTTGGGGATCACGTTGGCGACGACTTCGGCGAGCGCGATGTCGGCGTCGATCGCCGAATCGAACGTCTTCTGGATGTTGGACGTCTGACCACCCGCGTCGACCTGTGCACGCAGCGCCGCGAGGTTGGCGTGCTCGTAGTCGCTCTCCTGGAACGCCGTGAGGACGTTCTGCGGGAAGAAGGCGAGCGTGTCGGTCCCGGCGAGCCGTGGGATCGCACCGATCGCCGCGTCGGTCTTCTTCCGGGCGTCCGCGAGCACGGTGGCGTCGGTCAGGAGGAACTGCGACTTCGCCACGGACGCGTCGCGCTCGGCCTGCAGAGCAGTGATCGCGGGCGCATAGGCACCGATCGCGCTCACCATGGTCTCGGCCGCGCTCGCCGTCTGGGCGCTCTGCACCGCTCCGTAGCCGACATACCCCACGACACCGAGCAGCACGATCATGGGCACCGCGAGAACAGCGAGCACTTTGGACCGGATGCCCAACCTGCGAAGCATGTGGACCTCTCTCAACTCAGCTGCTCTGCTGCCCGGGTGCACGCACGCGCGCGACGTCAGGACAACGGGGACACCGCTCGTCCTACATCGGCCAGGGACCCCCTGCGCATTAGCGCGCGGGGCGATCTTGTCACGTGGGGTGGAGGCGTGCCCAGCCTTTGGTCCGTAGGCTCGTCGTCGTGCGCGCAGTCGTGGTGACATCTCCGCAGGGACCGGACGGCCTCGTCGTCGAGGACGTCCCGCCTCCCGAACCCGGTCCCGGCGAGGTTCTCGTGCGGGTCAGGGCGGCCGGGATCAACCGCGCCGACCTGCTGCAGCGCGAAGGAGGGTACCCGCCTCCGGCCGGCGTCACCGATCGTCTCGGGCTCGAGGTCTCGGGGGTCGTCGTCGCCGTCGGACCGGGCGTCGAGGACTGGGTCGAGGGCGACCGGGTCTGTGCGCTCGCGGACGGTGGTGGGTACGCCGAGCTCGTCGTGGTCCCCGCCGGGCAGGTGCTCCAGGTCCCGGACGGTGTCGACCTGCTCGACGCCGCGGCTCTCCCGGAGGCGGTCTGCACCGCGTGGTCGAACCTCGTCACCGTCGGCGGACTCGCAGCCGGCAGCAGCGTGCTCGTGCACGGCGGCTCCGGAGGTGTGGGCGTCGTCGCCATCCAGCTCGCGGCCGCTCTCGGCGCGCAGGTCCTGACGACGGCGGGCGGCGCCGCCCGCGCGGAGCGGTGCCTGGAGCTCGGTGCAGCCGTCGCGATCGACCACCGTCGCGAGGACGTGCTCACCCGCGTCCTGGAGGCGACCGACGGGAAGGGCGTCGACATCGTGCTCGACATCCTGGGTGCCGGTGCTCTCGACACGAACCTGCGCGCGCTCGCGACCGGTGGTCGCCTCGTGGTGATCGGGCTCCAGCAGGGGCGGCGCGGCGAGATCGACCTCGGTCTGCTGCTCGGGCGCCGCGCCTCGGTGATCGGCACGACGCTGCGCGCTCGACCACCGGAGGAGAAGGCGGCGATCGTGGACGCGGTGAGGGACGCGGTCTGGCCGATGGTGGCCGACGGTCGCGTGCGGACCGTCGTGCATGCCCGCCTGCCGCTCTCCGAGGCAGCCGCCGGTCACGAGCTCCTCGCCTCCGGCGAGGCGTTCGGCAAGGTTCTGCTCGTCCCGTGACCTGTGTACGGTCGACGACGTCTGCCCATCCAGGAGGAGCGCCGCATGAGCACCGCGAACGAGCCGGACGACGACCGCACGCGAACGGAGATCGTCGTCCCCGTCCATGAGGACGCCGATCGGCGGGCTCGTGCCATCCCGGTGGACGGCGCGTCGTCCGGCGGCCCGCGCGCCGACGACGCGCGCCGCGACGACACCCCGATGGTCGACACACCGGTGGTCGGTGAGCCGGCCAAGGTGATGCGCATCGGCACGATGATCAAGCAGCTGCTCGAGGAGGTCCGGAGCGCACCGCTCGACGAGGCGGCACGCGCGCGGCTGGCCTCCGTGCACGAACGGTCGCTCCGCGAGCTCGAGGAGGGGCTCTCGGCGGACCTCGTCGCCGAGCTGCACCGGATCACCCTCCCGTTCACGGAGGACGTCACCCCGTCGGACGCCGAGCTGCGGATCGCCCAGGCCCAGCTCGTCGGATGGCTCGAGGGGCTGTTCCACGGTCTCCAGACGGCCCTGGTCGCCCAGCAGATGGCCACGCAGGCCCAGCTCGCCCAGATGCGGCGCGCGCTGCCGCCCGGTGTCTCCTACCAGCGCGGTCCGGACGGCCAGGGACCCGATGCGCAGACTGTCGACGGCGACGACAGCAGGCCGACGCCGGGGCAGTACCTCTAGCGGTCTCCCAGCGATCTCTAGAGATCTCCAGCGATGTCTGGCGACCCCTGGCGGTCTCTGGGGATCCCTCCGGGGTCCGGCAGTGTCGTGGTCTCGTCCGACTCCCCGCCCTCCACCACGGTGCGCGTCGTCGGTGGGCGCGCCGTCGTCAGGACGATCGCACCGGACACCAGTGCGAGCCCCAGGAGGTCGATCGGCCGAGGCCACTGGCGCAGTGCGATCGCGCCGACGGCTGCGGCCGTCGCCGGCAGCATCGCGAGCAGGATCGCGAAGGTTGCTGCGGTCACCCGCCGGAGGACGACCTGCTCGATCGCGTACGGCACGACCGAGGAGAACAACGCCACCGCGACGACCGCACCGGCGAGCCGGACGTCGACGGCGACCGTACCGAGGGATCGGGCGAAGAACGGCGCGAACGCGAGCGTGCCCGCCGTCATCGCGACCGACAGCGGGCCGACGCCCGTCCCGTGGTGCGCGACGCGTCGCCCGAGGACGATGTACCCGGCCCAGAGAACGGCGGCGGCGCCGATGGCGACCAGGCCGAGGCGGACCTCGTGACCGCCGTCCCGGAGGGTGATCCCCGCGAGCAGGACGACACCGCACGCCGCGAGACCGATCCCGGCCCTCTCCCGCCAGCCGCGACCGGTGACCGCGGCCACCGCGACGGGACCGATGAACTCGATCGCGACCGCGGTGCCGAGCGGCAGTCGGGCGATGGCCAGGTAGAACGCCACGTTCATCCCGGCGAGCACCACGCCGAACAGGGCCGCGACGAGCAGCGCGCGCCGCGTCCAGGACTGGCGCCACGGCCGCGCCCACACGAGCAGCACGAGCGCCGCCACCGCGACGCGCAGCCACGCGACCCCGCCCGGGCCGACCCGCGCGAACAGCCCGACCGCGACGGCCGCGCCGACGTACTGGGCCGTGCCCGATCCCATGAACAGGACGGGCGCGGGAACCCGGTGACCGGGCGACGGCGTGCCGACTCCGGCGAGCTGTGTCACCCGCACACGGTAGTGCGCACGGACAGGCCGCACGCACGTCGAGGGGGCGCCGCCCGACGACGGCACCCCCTCGACGTCGGTGCGATCAGCCCTTGACGCTTCCGGCGAGAAGCCCGCGGACGAAGTAACGCTGCAGGCTCAGGAACACGATCAGCGGGATGACGATCGTGAGGAAGCCGGCGGGCGCCAGCAGGTCCAGGTGCGCGCCGTAGCTGCCCACGAGGCTCTGCATCCGTGCGGTCACGGGTTGCATCTCGGGACTCGTCCCGCCGAACGTCTTGGCGACGAGCAGGTCGTTCCACACCCAGAGGAACTGGAAGATCCCGAACGAGGCGATCGCCGGCATCGAGAGCGGCAGCACGATCGACCGGAAGATCCGCAGGTGCGAGGCACCGTCCACCCGAGCCGCCTCCATGAGCGACGACGGCAGCTGCGCGATGAAGTTGTGGATCAGGAAGATGGCCAACGGCATCGAGAACATCGTGTGCGTCAGCCAGATCTGGGCGATGGTGCCGTTGATCCCCGGCGAGGGGAGAACGGTGATCCCGAAGATCTGCAGCCCGTGGACGTAGTACTGCTGCAACGGCACGAGGGCCATCTGCAGCGGCACGACCTGGAGGGCGAAGATGCCGAAGAAGATGAAGTCGCTGCCCTTGAACCGCATCCACGCCAGGGCGTACCCCGCCATGGACGCGACGAAGATCGGGATGATCGTGGCCGGGATCGTGATGGCCAGAGAGTTCACCAGCGGAATAGCCAGGCCCCCGCCCCCGGTGAGCACCTCGTTGTACCCCGACAGGCTGAAGCTCGGGTGGATGAAGGCCTCCCACCACCCCGTCGTCGCCGCGGCCTCCCGCGACCGGAACGAGTTGACGAACAGGCCGAACGTCGGAATCGTCCAGATGATCCCGATGAATACCGCTGCGGCCGAGGCGAGCGAGCTGCTGAAGGCCTTCCTCACCGCCTTGACGGCCGCCTGGCCCTTGAGCGGCTGCTGCACCTTGGCGGCGGGTGTCGTGGTCGTGGTCATCGGATCTCCCGCTCCCGGCGCAGTGTGCGGACGTTGTAGTAGATGAGCGGGGTGACGGCCAGGAAGAGGATCACGGCGAGCGCGCTACCGCGGCTGACCTGGTTCGTCACGAACATGTCGGCGTACATCTGCCGCGCGAGGACGTCGGTGCTGAAGTTGCCGTTGTTGATCGTGAACACGATGTCGAACACCTTGAGGGTGGTGATCATCACCGTCGTGACCACGACGACGAGCGTGGTGCGGATCATCGGGATCTGCACGGTGCGGAAGAGCTTGATCCCGGACGCGCCGTCCAGGCGGGCGGACTCGATGATCTCGTCCGGGATGCCCTTGAGCGCGGCGCCGAGGATCACCATGGCGAACCCGGCCTGGATCCAGATCATGATGACCATCTCGAGGAAGGTGTTCAACGGCACCGTGATCAGCCAGTTCGGCGGGTTGCTCCACCCGAGCTTCATCACGACTTGGCTCAACAGCCCGGTCTGGGGGAGCGACGGCGCCTTGTAGTTGTATACGTAGGACCAGATCACCGAGGCGCCGACGAACGAGATCGCCGTCGGCAGGAAGACCATCGTCTTCGGGATCGAGGCGTACCGCATCCGGTCCACCAGGAGCGCCACGAGCAGCCCGACGAACACCGCCATCGCCGGGACGATGAGCAGCCACAGCACCGTGCGGATGATCGTCTGCTGGGTGTAGGGATCGGTGAACGCGTACGTGTAGTTCTTGAGACCGATGTACTTGGTCTTGAGCTGACCCAGGAACTGCTGGTTCTTCAGGCTGTTGTTGATCGTCGTGATCGCCGGGATGATCAGGCCGAGCAGGACCAGGAACAGGGCCGGACCGAGGCAGACCACGATGGCGATCGGCCGCTGGAGCCGACCCGTCACCCGTCCGGCGACGAAGAACACGACCAGCAGGATCGCGATGAACCCGCCGACGGCCTCCACGACCCCGAACAGGGTGGAGGCAGCCTGCCCGAGAGTGCTCGACGCCAACGCAACGTAGGCAGTGGTCATGACGGACCCCTTTGTCTGTCTCGCTTCGAACTGGACGGCACTGGTGAAGACAACCCAGGTGCTTCGGTCCGCGGGGTGTGCCCGCGGACCGAAGCACCTCAGGTGTCACTCATGTTCTACCGGTGAGCTCAGCTGGTCGGCCAGGCTGCATCGATCTCTGCGGCGACGTCCTTGATCGACTTGCCGCTGCCGAACCAGTCCACCATCGCCTTCCACTC
>DATKTF010000287.1:0-7738 GCA_035531255.1 Cellulomonadaceae bacterium | reverse complement strand
TACTCGGCCGGGATGACCAAGAAGGTCGCGCTCGCCTGCGCCCTCGTGCACGCGCCACGGCTCCTGGTGCTCGACGAGCCCTTCGAGGCGGTCGACCCGGTGTCCGCGGCGAACATCCACGAGATCTTGGCCCGTTACGTGGGCGACGGTGGTGGCACGGTGATCGTGTCCTCGCACGTCATGGACCTCGTGCAACGCATGTGCGACCACGTGGCCGTGATCGCCGCCGGTCACGTCCTCGCGGCCGGAACCGTGGACGAGGTGCGCGGAGACGCGAGCCTCGAGGACCGCTTCGTCGAGCTCGTCGGCGGTCGGACCTCGGGGGAGGGGCTCGCGTGGTTGCGCACCTCCTGAGACTCAAGCTGACGCTGCTGCGCAACGGTCTCCGGCGGAGCGTCTGGCAGGTCGTCGGGCTGGTCGTGCTCAGCCTCTACGTGCTCGGCGGCCTCGCTGCCGCGACGGGCGGACTCGTGGCGCTGAGCCTCGCCGGGCCCGACCTGGTGCGGACCGTCCTCGTCCTGTCGGGCAGCCTGTTCGTCCTCGGCTGGTGGTTCGTCCCGCTCGTGGCCTTCGGGGTCGACGCGACCCTCGACCCGTCGCGGTTCGTGACCTTCGCGATCCCCCGCCGCTCGCTCCTGACCGGGCTCGCGGTGTCGGGACTGATCGGCATCCCCGGCGTCGCCACGACCCTCCTGGTGCTCGGTGCCGCGCTGACGTGGTGGCGCACCCCGGTCGCGCTCCTCATGTCGGTGCCGCTCGTGCCGGTCGCCCTGGCGACGTGCATCGTCGGGTCCCGCGCGGGCACGACGCTCCTCGCCCCGCTGATGGGGCGACGCCGGTACCGTGAGATCGCCGCCGCGTTCATGATCCTGCCGTTCATGCTCCTCGGCCCGATCCTCAACGCGGCGACGACCGGCATCGCCGCGGGCAGGAACGTGCTCCCGGGGCTGGCCGCAACAGCGGGGTGGACCCCGATGGGGGCCGTCTGGGCCGCCCCGGCGGACGCCGTCGCCGGTCGGTGGGGGACCGCCGCCGTACGCGTGGTCGTCGCCGTGGCCACGGTGGCCGTGCTCGTCGCGATCTGGAACGGGGCGCTCGGGCGAGCGCTCGTGACCCCGGCGACGGGCGGGAGCGGTCGAGGTGGTGCACGTGGTCGTGGTCTCGGAGCGTTCGGCTGGTTCCCGGCGACGCCGATCGGCGCGGTCGCTGCGCGGTCGCTGACCTACTGGCGGCGCGATCCGCGCTATGCCAAGGCGCTCCTCGTCGTCCCGTTGATCCCCGGGGTGATGTTCTTCTCTGGCGGGGGGTCGGGCGGCGGGATGCTGCTCGCCGCCGCGCCACTCGTCGCCCTGGTTCTGGGATGGTCGATCTCGGCCGACGTGGCGTACGACGGCACGGCGTTCTGGACGCACCTGGCGACTCCCCTGGAGGGTCGCGCCGACCGCGCGGGGCGCGTGATCGCGGCCGCGCTGCTCGGGGTGCCGGTCGTGATCGTCCTGGTCACCGTGTCGGTCGCCGTCGCGGGCCGGTGGGACCTGCTCCCGGCGTTGCTCGGTGCGAGCCTCGGCCTGCTGCTCACCGCGTACGGCGGCGCGAGCGTGGTCTCCGCGCGGGTCGTCTACCCGGTGGCCAAGCCCGAGGAGAACCCGTTCACCGCGCAGCAGGGCGGGTCGCTGGCCGCGGTCGTGTCGCAGCTTCTCGGATGGGGAGCCGTGCTCGGTCTGAGCCTGCCCGAGCTCGTGCTCGGCGGGGTGGCCGCCGGGATCCACTCGGTGCTGCTCGGCGTGGTCACGCTCGTCGTC
The DNA here is from genome assembly GCA_035531255.1 of Cellulomonadaceae bacterium. GTDB lineage: Bacteria > Actinomycetota > Actinomycetes > Actinomycetales > Cellulomonadaceae > JAJDFX01. The sequence goes on along the minus strand of DATKTF010000287.1, from coordinate 5,936 downwards.
GGGGTCGGCTGCGGGGCGACCGTGGCCGTCCTCGGGATCCGGATAGGCGGGCGCGCGCTGGACTCGGGCGCCCCGGACCTCCTCGAGCGCATGGTCTCGTTCCGATGAGGGCACATCGGGCCCCGTAGACTCGTGGCCCGTGGCTCTCACTATCGGCATCGTCGGCCTGCCCAACGTCGGCAAGTCCACCCTCTTCAACGCCCTGACCCGCGCGCAGGTGCTCGCCGCGAACTACCCGTTCGCGACGATCGAGCCCAACGTCGGCGTGGTCCCGCTGCCCGACCCGCGGCTCGCCACCCTCGCGGAGATCTTCGGCAGCGAGCGGATCCTGCCGGCGACCGTGTCGTTCGTGGACATCGCCGGCATCGTGAAGGGCGCGAGCGAGGGCGAGGGGCTCGGCAACAAGTTCCTCGCGCACATCCGCGAGGCCGAGGCGATCTGCCAGGTCACTCGCGCCTTCGTCGACCCCGACGTCGTGCACGTCGACGGCAAGGTCTCCCCGAAGGACGACATCGAGACCGTCAACACCGAGCTGATCCTCGCCGACCTGCAGACCCTCGAGAAGACGGTCCCGCGGCTCGAGAAGGAGGTTCGTGCCAAGAAGGCCGACCCGGCCCTGCTCGAGGCCGCGCAGGGCGCCCAGAAGCTGCTCGAGGCCGGCCAGACGCTGTTCGCCGGCGCGGCCGCCGCGAAGCTCGACACCGGTCGCCTCGCCGAGCTCCAGCTGCTCACCGCCAAGCCCTTCATCTACGTGTTCAACACCGACGACGCGGGCCTGGCCGACGCCGCGATGCAGGACGAGCTCCGCGCCCTCGTCGCGCCGGCCGACGCGATCTTCCTCGACGCGAAGTTCGAGTCGGACCTCGTGGAGCTCACTCCCGAGGAGGCCGCCGAGATGCTCGCGGACAACGGCCAGGAGGAGTCCGGCCTCGACCAGCTCGCGCGCGTCGGCTTCCACACCCTGGGCCTGCAGACCTACCTGACCGCAGGGCCGAAGGAGACGCGCGCCTGGACGATCCACCAGGGTTGGACGGCACCGCAGGCGGCCGGGGTGATCCATACCGACTTCCAGCGCGGGTTCATCAAGGCCGAGGTGATGGGCTTCGACGACCTCGTCGCCGCAGGCTCGGTCGCGGCGGTCCGCGCTGCGGGCAAGGCGCGCATCGAGGGCAAGGACTACGTGATGGCCGACGGAGACGTGGTGGAGTTCCGCTTCAACGTGTAGTCGGGAGCCTCGCCATCGCCACTGGCGGAGGCTAGGTCCCGCTAGGGTGCGGTGCATGCAGGGGCACATCGTCCGAGTGAACGTTGCCGGGCAGGAGGTCGACGACGACGTCGACCTCGACGACGTCGACCGCTTCGACGTCGAGACGCTGACCGGTCGGACCTACACGGTGCAGCGAACCTCATCGAACCGATGGAGGGCCTGGACCTGGGATGTGCTGGGCGCTGCGTCACCGATCTCGGGTACGGACCAGCACCACGGTGTCGTCGGGACCGTCAAACGACGAGGGTCCCGATGGTCAGGGTTCGCTTACGTGTTCCGTGTCCCCGGGCGTCCGATGGATGGCGGGTTCCAGTACACGCTCTGGAATGCCGTTCAATCGCTGACCAGGTGACGGCGGAGGGTGAACGGTCACGGCATCCGGCGGAGGTCCGCTTCACCGTGCAGTCGGGCTCCGGTCTGACTATTCGCACGTGATCGACGCGGCAGGCGGCGTCCTACCGTCGGAACGTCAGGTGGACGGTGCCGCTCTCGGCCGTCTCAGCGGTGACGTCGTAGTGCGATTCCAGGCCGCGCAGGTCGTCCCAGAGGCGTATGCCGCGACCGACGAGTATCGGCGCGATCGCGACGTGGAGCTGGTCGACGAGCCCTGCCGTGAGGAAGTCGCGCACGACGGTGGCACCGCCGCCCACGCGGACGTCCTTGCCCGCGGCCGCGTCCGTCGCGCGGTCGAGCGCCTCCTGCGGTGTCGCCGAGAGGAAGTGGAACGTCGTGCCGCCAGTCATCGCGATCGACGGCCTCGGGGCGCTGTGCGTGAGAACGAAGACCGGGACGTGGAACGGGGGATCGTCCTCCCACCAGCCTCGCCAGGCCGGGTCGTCGGGGAAGGTGTGCAGGCCGAACATCCCGGCGCCCATGATCTCCGCGCCGACCTCGGCGAAGTACGACCTCGCGTAGTCGTCGTCCACACCGGTCGTTCCCTCGCCCGAGGTGTCGTGCAGGACGCGTTCACGGAAGGTCCGAGTCGCGACATAGGCACCGACCAGGCGTGACCAGTCCGCACCGAACGGGTTCTCGGGGGTCTGGTCCGTCGTGGTCGCGAAACCGTCGAGCGAGATGTTGAGGTCGACACGTACGGCCATCGGTTCCCCCGTCACGAGTGCGTGTGGATTGCGCTCACCATATTGACGGGTCCGGGCCCGAGATTCGACTGCGCGTGTGAGGTTCTCGTGCTCCGGAACCCGGTGGAGCCCCGGTTCGACGTGTGACCCGGGGCAGCGTCGCAGGTCCGGTGGTCGCGCACGTACGCTGCCCGACCGCGACCGTGCGACCGGCAGCCACCCGGTCCACCCGTTCTGCTCGTCACGTCCCTCTGTCGCGCACACCGGTCGAGAGCAGGATGCGATCGTCGGGCGACGGCACGGTCAGCGGTGGGCGAGTGCCACGTCGTGCGCGAGTCGGTGGATGAGCTCGCGGGCCGCTGTCGGTGCCACGACCTCGATGTGGTCGGCGAACTGGAGCAGCTGTCGGACGCCGTCGAGCTGGTCGTAGCCGATGGTGATGGTTGCCCGTCCCGGTTGTGCTGTCTGGTCGATCGAGCGCAGTCGGCTTCCCAGGACGCGTCGGGCGAGATCGAGCCGGTCGGGGTCGAGACGTGCGGTGACCGTGACCGTGTGGCGTCCCTCGAGCACCTGGCCCAGGTGGCGGGCGACGTCGTCGAGCGTGACGGAGGTCCGCAGGCGCCGTGGCTCGTCGAGCACGTCCCAGTGGTCGAGCCGGGTCAGGGCGAACATGCGGGGCGCGGCGTCGTGGTCGGCGATCAGGTACCACCGGTCGGCTCGCAGCAGCAGCCCGTACGGGTCGACGACGAGCGTCTGGGCCTCGGGGGCATCACTTCTCCGGTAGCTGAGGCGCAGGCGCCGGGCTCGCCGCAGGTCACGGGCGAGACCCGCGACGTCCATGGTCTCCTCCTCGGCGAACCACCCGCGGTTGTCGACCGTGACGACCTCGGTCAGTGACAGCGGCAGGTCGTCGCGCCGCGGCGCCCGAGGCCGGGTGGCGAGCTTGCCGAGCGCGCTGCGGGCGGCCACGTCCGCGCCGAGCTGCCGGGCCCGGTCCAGGTCGACCCCGACCGCGCGGAAGACGTCGGCCTCCGACGCGGTCAGCCGGGAGAGGTCGACCTGAGTGCCCGGCAGCAGGCTGATGCCGCCGTACCTCCCGCGTTCGGTGACGATCGGGATCTCGGCATCGATGAGCGACTGGATGTCGCGCAGGATCGTCCGGGTCGAGACGTCGAACTCCGCCGCGAGCACGTCCGCGGTCGTGTGCCGGCGGGACTGGAGCGCGGCGAGGATCCCGATGACCCTCTGCGGTCGACTCATGGTCCCGCCTCCTCACGTCAACCTGACAGCTTCTGTCAGATTATCGCGTCATCGTGGAGCTGCAGTCGATCCGCGCCTGCGACTTCGGAAAGGAGAGCCCATGTCCGCGCCCAACCTCTTCCTCGTCTACGTGAGCGACATCGAGCGCGCCACGACGTTCTATCGCGAGCTGTTCGAGATCGAACCCGTCATGCTCACCCCCCGCTACGTGCCCTTCCAGGTCGCCCCCGGCGTGCTGTTCGCGCTCTGGAACGGCCGCCGCGACCAGGTCGCGTCCGACACGCCGCGCACGTTCGAGGTCGGGCTCATGGTGCCGGGATCGAAGGCAGCCGTCGACGACGTCTACGCCGCGTGGGCAGCCACCGGTGTCACCGTCGTCGAGGAACCCCACGACGACGTCTTCGGCCGCACCTTCGTCATCGCCGACCCCGACGGCAACCTCATCCGCGTCTCACCCGTCGACTGATGTGTCGTGGCCGCCGCGAGGGTCGCTTCTAGCACACACCCCTGCGCGTCCGCACGGACTTTCGTGTGCGCGGAGCCGTCCGGCGCCGGGACAAAGTAGTGACCAGCGGAAGTTTCGTACGACTCACATCTCAAGGGGTGGATGTTACCGTCCAGTATCGATACGGTAACGATCGCTGGTGGTGGCCGGACACGTTCGATTTGTCACTCCCGGCATGACTAGCGTGGTGCAATCCCTTGGCTCCCGGCACAGGTGACGACCACTCCAGACCTCGTCTGGACGGCGTCTGCCGACTGCCGACCCGGCCTCTGTCTCCACCAGGAGGAACATTGAAGATCAGGCGAATTGGCGGCCTGACAGCCGCCATCGCAGTGAGCGCGCTGGCGCTGGCTGCCTGCAGCAGCTCACCCAGCGCCACCACGACGACGACGACGGCCGCGTCCGGACCCACGACCGGGATCGTGACGGTGAACGGCTCCGAGCCGCAGAACCCGCTCATCCCGACCAACACCAACGAGACCGGTGGCGGCAAGCTGCTCACCCTCCTCTTCGCGGGCCTGGTCTACTACGACGCCAAGGGCGCGCCGCACAACGAGGTCGCCGACTCGATCACGACCACGGATGCGACGACGTACACGATCAAGCTCAAGTCGGGCTGGAAGTTCACCAACGGTGAGGCAGTGACGTCGAAGAGCTTCGTCGACGCCTGGAACTACGGCGCCAAGCTGAGCAACAAGCAGCTGAGCAGCTACTTCTTCGAGGGCATCCAGGGGTTCAGCTACGACGCCGACTCCGACCTGACCGGCCTGAAGATCGTCGACGACTCGACCTTCACCGTGACCCTCAAGCAGCCGGAGGCGGACTTCCCGCTGCGGCTCGGCTACTCGGCGTTCTACCCGCTGCCGTCCGTCGCGTTCAAGGACATGACGGCGTACGGGCAGGACCCGATCGGCGACGGCCCGTACATGTTCAAGGACGCCTCGGCGTGGGAGCACAACGTCAAGGCCGACGTCGTCCCGAACCCGGGCTACATCGGTGACCGCAAGCCGATGAACGGCGGGGTCTCGGTCAAGTTCTACACGTCGCAGGACGCGGCCTACCAGGATCTGCTGGCCAACAACCTCGACGTCGACGACGCGATCCCGGACAGCGCGTTCGGCGTGTACAAGACCGACCTCGGCGACCGCGCGGTCAACCAGCCCGCGGCGATCTTCCAGTCCTTCACGATCCCGCAGAACCTCCCGCACTTCACGGGCGAAGAGGGCAACCTGCGCCGCCAGGCGATCTCCCTGTCGATCGACCGGAAGACGATCACCGACAAGATCTTCCAGGGCACCCGCACGCCGGCCAAGGACTTCACGTCCCCGGTCATCGCCGGGTACAACCCGAACCTGACCGGCTCGGACGTCCTCGACTTCAACGCGACGAAGGCCAAGGACCTGTGGGCCCAGGCCAACGCGATCTCCCCGTGGTCCGGCAAGTTCACGATCGGCTACAACGCCGACGGAGGCCACCAGGCCTGGGTCGACGCCGTGGCCAACAGCATCAAGAACACGCTCGGGATCGACGCCGAGGGCAGCCCGTACCCGACGTTCAAGGACCTGCGTACCGACATCACGAAGCGCACCATCAAGGGTGCGTTCCGGACCGGTTGGCAGGCCGACTACCCGTCGCTGTACAACTTCCTCGGTCCGATCTACGGCACCGGGGCCGGCTCCAACGACGGCGACTACTCGAACCCGAAGGTCGACACCCTGCTCAAGCAGGGTCTGGCCGCGAAGTCGGTCGACGCTGCGAACAAGTACTTCGACCAGGTCCAGGAGATCCTGTTCAAGGACCTCCCGGCGATCCCGCTCTGGTACTC
>DATKTF010000286.1:0-3460 GCA_035531255.1 Cellulomonadaceae bacterium | reverse complement strand
CACCACGGTGAGCAGCATCAGCGCGATGAAGGTCACCGAGATGACGTCGAGCACCTGCCGTGCAGCGGGCCACAGGTGGCTGCGTCCGTACAGGGCACCGGTGAGAGCGGCCTGGTCCACCCGCTGCCCCGTCGCGGAATTGACGAACACCTGCCAGCAGCCCCAGACCGCGACAGCGGACACGAGCGCCGTGAGCAGCCCCAGACGCACGCCGTCGCGCGAGGCACGACGGCGAGCGGGTCCGCGAACGGCCCTGCTCTCGGTGCTCTCGGTGAAGGTCACCGCACCACGGTAGGCGACCACCCCGGTGCACGGGGAGTCGGGACGGCGCCGGGACCGGTCGGGCCGAGGCGTGGATCGGACGGCGCTCCCCGGTCGACGAGCACGGCGTGATGACCGGCGGACGTCAGCCGCGCGCGCGTGTCGCTGTCGATGTTGACGCAGAGCAGGCAGCCACCTCGACGCTCCAGGTCGTCGGCCGCCTCCTCGATCACCTCCGCGGCGCGTGCGCTGCGGAGCCGGGTGGCCTCGAGGTCGAGCACGACGAGAGAGGCGCAGCCGCACAGCCCCTCGAGCATCTGGTGCAGCCGCGGCACGTCGTCCCGGCCGAAGCTCCCCGCCGGTCGGATCGTCGCCGTGACCCACGACTCGACGTCGACGTCGTGGGGACGTGGCGCTGCGATCATCGTTGACATGGCAGATGTCCTTCCGAGACAGGATGGGACCCGACCCCGAGGCTGCCTCGGCGACGTGCAGCAGATCTCGCTGCACCACCGACGCTTCCGCGCCAGCCTGTGACGGCCCTGAGGGCAGCTCGTCAGGACGCTGGGAAGTCGACCGCGGCGTAGGCTGACGATCTCAGACTTCTCACAGGCAGACGTCAGGCATGCCACAGCCTCCGCCGGAACACTGGGGTGATGACCATGACAACCGCCTCCACCAGCACCGCAGCTGACCGTGGCAAGCTCACCCGCGCCGACGGCAGCCCGATCCGCGCGCTCGTCGTCGACGACGAGCCCAACCTCGCCGAGCTGCTCGCGACCGCCCTGCGTTACGAGGGTTGGCAGGTCGAGATCGCCCTCACGGGCAACAGCGCCACCCGGACCGCCAAGGCGCTCCAGCCGGACGTCGTCGTGCTCGACATGATGCTCCCGGACATCGACGGGCTGCAGGTGCTGCGTCGCATCCGCGCCAACACCCCGCACGTCCCCGTGCTGTTCCTGACGGCCCGCGACGCCGTCGAGGACCGCGTCGCGGGACTGACCGCCGGCGGCGACGACTACGTGACGAAGCCGTTCAGCCTCGAGGAGGTCGTCGCCCGGCTCCGCGCGCTGCTGCGTCGCACCGGTGCGGTCACCGCCCAGGACGAGGCGCTGCTGGTGGTCGGCGACCTCATCCTCAACGAGGACTCCCACGAGGTCGAGCGTGACGGCGACGAGATCACGCTCACCGCGACCGAGTTCGAGCTCCTGCGGTACCTCATGCGCAACCCGCGCCGGGCTCTGTCGAAGGCGCAGATCCTCGACCGCGTCTGGAACTACGACTTCGGCGGCCAGGCGAACATCGTCGAGCTGTACGTCTCCTACCTGCGGCGCAAGATCGACGCGGGGCGCGAGCCGATGATCCACACGTTGCGTGGGGTCGGCTACGTCCTGAAGCCCGCCCAGTCGGCCGGGCGCGCGGCGGGGAGAGGCCCCAGCGCGGCGTGAGAACACGGCCGGCCGATCGTCGGCCATGGACGCTCCGGCGTCAGCTCGTCAGCGTGGTGGCTCTTCTCGTGGTCGCCGTGTGTGCGGTGCTCGCGGTGACGTCCGCGCTTGCGCTCCGGTCGGAGCTGGTCAACAAGCTGGACTCCCAGCTGATCGAGCAGAGCCGGAGGTCGGCGAACTTCCACGGCGGGGAGGTCACCCCGGGACAGACGACCGCACCGCTGCCGTCCGCGCTGCTGAACCCCTCACCCGCACCGGGCAGCACGACGTCGACGATCCCGCTGATTCCTCAGGCGACCCGCGGACCGCTCGACGCGCCCGGCCTCGCAGCCGGCACCATCTCGGCGGTGATCAGGGACGGGCAGGTCGTCTTCGCCGGGTACATCGACGAGAACGGCAGCCGCGTCGAGCTGACCCCCGAGCAGCAGGCCGTCCTGGTGTCGATCCCGGCCGACGGCACGCTGCGGACGGTGTCTCTCGGGTCCCTCGGGTCGTACCGCGTCCTGGGGACCGAGACGACACGCGGCGACACCCTGGTCTCCGCGGCGTCGCTCACGTCGACCTCGTCGACGGTGCAGAGCTACGTGCTGACCGAGCTCGTCGTGGCGGCCATCGGCGTCCTGCTCGCGGTCTTCACCGGCATGGTGCTCGTCCGCCGTTCGCTGCGCCCGCTCGAGCGCGTCGCGGCGACCGCGACCCGCGTGTCGGAGATCCCGCTGTCGCGTGGTGAGGTGACGATCGGCGACCGGGTCGACGTCGCGGACACCGACCCACGGACCGAGGTCGGCCGAGTGGGCTCGGCCCTCAACCTGATGCTCGGGCACGTCGAGAACGCGCTCAGCGCACGGCACGAGAGCGAGACCCAGCTGCGGCAGTTCCTCGCCGACGCCAGCCACGAGCTGCGCACCCCGCTGGCCTCGATCCGCGGGTACACCGAGCTCGTCCGGCGGCTGCCCGACGCCCTCCCCGAGGGCGCCGTGCACGCCCTCGAGCGGGTGCAGGCGGAGTCCCTGCGCATGAGCGCGCTGGTCGAGGACATGCTGCTCCTCGCCCGCCTCGACGCCGGGCGTGAGCTCGAGCACGGCGACGTCGACATGGTCGCCCTGGCGCTCGACGCCGTGGCCGACGCGCACGCCGCCGGACCGGACCACGCGTGGCGGCTCGAGCTCCCCGGGGCGGACGACGAGACCGTCGAAGGCGCGCTCCCAGGGGTGGTCGCGGGCGAGGACGTCCCCGACGACGTCGACCTCGGCAGCGACACCGGTGACGACATCCCCCCCGCGCTCGTCCACGGGGACGACAACCGCCTCCGGCAGGTGCTCGTCAACCTGCTGTCGAACGCGCGGGCCCACACGCCGGCCGGGACCACCGTCACCGTCGCGGTGCGCCGTGAGGACGACGAGGTCGTGATCGAGGTCACGGACGACGGGCCCGGGATACCGGCGGAGCTCCTCCCGAACCTCTTCCAGCGGTTCACCCGCGGCGACTCGTCCCGCAACCGCGTCGGCGGGTCGACGGGCCTCGGGCTCGCGATCGCGCACGCCGTCGTGCAGGCCCACCACGGCACGATCACCGCCGCGAGCACGCCCGGGCACACGCTGTTCACGGTGCGGCTCCCGGCCGCGTAGGGGTCGTAGCACCGTGTGACGGGCGCGCCGGTGCGCCCGCACCGGCGCGTGCGGCGTCGGCCGACGTCGCACAGACGGACCACAGCGCTGCCTCGGTCGGGGCATGGGACCGCCCGGAAGCGT
>DATKTF010000285.1:0-5669 GCA_035531255.1 Cellulomonadaceae bacterium | reverse complement strand
ACTCGTGCAACCGTGGACCGCCGATGAAGCGCTGCGACCGTCAGCGAGAGCATCCACCCGTCCGACACCAGCGACGCAAGGGGCGTGAGCTGTCGGCCTTGCGCACCCGAGGGTACGCACCGCCGGAATGATCAGCGTGGGGCGGCGCCCGGCGCGGTGGGGTCGAGGCAGAGCCGGTCCCCGATCCATGACACCGGCAGCGGGTCGCTGAGGCCGCCGACGAACTGGCCGTCCGAACCGTGGTTGCGGAAGGCGAGGAGCTGCCAGGCTCCGGCACGGTCCTGGACGAGCCGACCGGCGTACAGCGTCGCGTCGGTCAGCCGCGTCGCTCGGGTGAGGTCGTACGGTCCGGTCAAGTCGACGATCGGCACCGTCCAGATCCCGCCGCCGGGGTCGCTCTCGCGCCGCTCGTCCGAGAGCTCGCTGCCGAGGCAGTTGACGACCAGCACGGCACGGCCGTCGATGATGGCGACTTGCGGGACCTCGAGCTGCCCGAACCCGGCCCCCGGGGCGCTGAGCGCCGGTCCGACCTGCCAGCTCTCGAGGTCGGGTGAGGTCGCGTGCCCGATGACACCGCGCTCGCGGAGGTCGCCGTGGCGGGCGCGAGCGGTGATGAGCATGTGCCACCCATCGCCGGCGGGGTCCTCGAAGACCCACGGGTCGCGCCAGGCCTCGTCGAACCAGGCCGAGTCGCCGTACTTCTCGTAGCAGGTGGCGTCCGCCTCGAGCGGCTTGCGGCCGGGGTCGACGGTCCAGGTCGTCAAGTCGGTCGAGGTGGCGATGCCGATGCGTTGCAGCTGGGGGTTCTCGCGGCTGCACGCGGTGTAGAAGAACCGCCACAGTCCGTCGTGGCCGCGCACGATCGACCCGGTCCAGATGGCGAGGTCGTCGAAGGCGGGGCCGTCGGAGGGCACCAGGGCGTCGGCGACCTCGGTCCAGGTGTGCAGGTCGGGCGAGACGGCGTGGCCGACGCTCGCGTGGCCGTGCCGGCGGTCGGGGTCGCCCAAGGCGCGTGAGGCCTTGAGGTAGAAGGCGTGGAACTGCTCGCCGTCGTCGACGAACCAGCTGTCCCAGGTCCAGGAGTCGGGAAGGAGGTACATGTCAGCCCTTCACACCGCTCGAGGCGATGGAGTTGATGAACGAGCGCTGGAACGCCAGGAACAGCACCAGCACGGGCACGGTGATCATCGACGCGTAGGCCATGACCTGGCCCCACGCGACGTTGAGCTGGAAGAAGTACTGCATCCCGACCATGACGGGGCGTAGCTCCTCGGTCTGGACGACCATGAGCGGCCACAGGTAGGAGTTCCACGCGGGCAGGAACGTCAAGATCGCGACGGTGGCGATGGCCGGCCCGGACAACGGCATCACGACGTTGCGGTAGATCCGGAACGAGCTCGCGCCGTCCATGCGTGCGGCCTCGTCGAGCTCGCGCGGGATGCTCGAGAAGTACTGGTAGAAGAGGTAGATCGAGAACGCGTTGGCCACGAACGGGATGATCTGCACCTGGTAGGTGTCCAGCCACCCGGTCGTGAACGCGAGGTGGAACCCGTTCAGCTCCAGGGACGGCAGCTTGTTGACCCACCACACCAGGGGCAGGGCGAGGGTCTCGAACGGCACGATCAGCGTGGCGATGATCGCCGTCAGGACGAGCTGTTGGCCGCGCCACTGCAGGCGGGACAACCCGAACGCCGCGAGGCTGTTGACGAACACGCCCAGCACGACCGTGATCGCCGAAATCCCGATCGAGTTGAGCAGGAACCGCACGAACGGCACCCGGTCGAACACGCCCAGGTAGTTGTCGAACGAGATGTGCCCGAGCGGGGCGAACGCCCGCCAGCTGCCGAGGTCCTTGAAGATCTGCAGGTCAGGTTTGAGGGACGAGACGAACATGAACAGCAGCGGGAGCGTGAAGACCAGCGCGAGCACGATGCGCAGGGTCACCACCAGCCAGGTGCGCCGCCGGGTGGTCGCGGCCTTGCCGCGAGGAGTCGCGGCGACCGCGTTGGGGCGAGAGGCGAGCGTGGTCATGTCAGTCCTTCTCCCTGGTCAAGAAGCGCTGGATCGCCGCGACGGTCAGGACCAGCGCGAAGAACACCAGCGAGATCGCTGAGGCGTACCCGGTCGCGAGCTGTTGGTAGCCGGTGCGCACGGCCATGAAGACGAGGGTCGTGGTGGAGTCGAGCGGGCCGCCCTGGGTCATCACGCTGATCTGGGTGAACAGGCTGAGCGCGGCGATGGTGATCGTGATGAGGATGAACGTGCGGGTCGCCGCCAGGCTCGGCCAGGTGATGTACCGGAACCTCTTCCACCCCGTCGCACCGTCCAGGTCACCGGCCTCGTAGAGCTCGGCCGGGATCGTCTGCAGGCCCGAGAGCCAGATGATCATGTGGAAGCCGACGGCCTGCCAGATCGACATGACGATGATCGCGGGCAGAGCGGTCGACGTGTTGTTCAACCAGTCGATCGGGGTGAAGTGCCCGAACGTCGCCCAGGTCAGGAACTTGTTGAGCAGCCCGTCGGTCTGGTACATGAACCGCCACAGCAGCGACACGACGACCATCGACGTCACGACCGGGACGAAGTACACCGTGCGGAAGAAGTTGGTGCCGCGGATCTTCGCGTTCACCAGCAGGGCCAGGACCAGGGCGAGCCCGGCCTGCACCGGAACCACGACGACCGCGAAGACCAGCGTGTTGCGCACGGACGCCCAGAACGTCGAGTCGCCGAACAGGTTGACGAAGTTCGTGAGCCCGATGAAGTGCGCCGGACGCGGTGAGATCAGACGCGAGTTGGTGAACGCGAGGGTGAACGCCAGCAGCACCGGGATCACGAGGAACAGGACCAGCAGGAACCCGGCCGGCCCGACCATCCAGGCCGCGGTGCGGGACTCGTGCGCGCGGGCCGAGCGCGCCCGGGTCTGCCCGGACGTGCGCTGACCGCCGGAGAACGGCCCGCGACGGGATCGCGTGCGTGTGGTGGCCCCGGTGTCGTGCCCGGGGGCGAGCGAATCGGTGGAGACCATGAGAAGCCCTTCGGGGTGGGCCGGACTGCCGGCGGCGGGTCGCCCCACCGCCGGCGTGCCGGACAGGTTCAGAACGTGTAGTCGCCGTTCTGCTTGATGTCCGTGTCGATGTCGCTCACGGCCTTGTCGAGGATCGCCTTCGGGTTACCGCCCGAGAGGATGTCCTGGGTCGCCTTCTGAAAGACCGAGGAGATGTACGGGTAGGCCGGCGTCACCGGTCGCACGAGGGCGAACTTCTGGGCGAGCTTGAGGTAGATCTCGTCCTTGCCACCCGCCGAGTAGTTGGTGGTGGCCGCGGCGGCCGTAGTCGTCGCCGGGATGAGCCCGAGGGTCTTCGAGAAGTCCACGAAGTACTTGGTCTGGTGGGCGAAGGTGAGGTAGGCCGTGGCCGCAGCCGGCGAGCTGCACTGCTGGGTCATGCCCCACTCCCACGAGCCGCCGCCGATCTTCGGACCCGAGCCGAAGTCCGGCGGCGGGATGACGACGGCGTCATCGCCGAACGCCTTGGTGACCGTGTCGGAGGCCCAGCTGCCCGAGTACATGATCGCGCTCTTGCCGTTGACGAAGTCGGCGGTCGAGTCGGCACCTGACTTCTCGGCCATGTAGCCGTTCTTGACCAGACCCTGCATCCAGTCCGCCCACTTCAGAGCCGCAGGACCGTTCAGCGCACCGTCGGCCGACTTGTAGTCGGAGCGGTTGATCAGGTCTCCGCCGAAGCTCTGCAGGAACGGGGAGTAGGCGTAGGGGATCCACTCGCCGGTACCGGCGGTGCCGAGGTCCAGGGCGTAGGGGAACTTGCCAGTGGCCTTGAGCTTGGCCAGGGCGTCGGCGAACTCCGCCCCGGTCCACGGCTTGTCCACGGTGGGGATCCGGATGCCGGCCGCGTCCAGCACCGACTTGCGGGAGAACATCGCCAGCGCGACGTCGTAGTGACCGTAGGAGTAGACCTTCCCGTTGACCGTGCCCATGGTGCTCGGGAGCTGGTCGCTGAAGGTGCCCGCCGGCAGGTTCAGGGGTGCCAGGTAGCCGGCCCACGCCCAGTTCGGGACGTTCGGCGCGTCGATGTCCACGATGCACGGCAGCTTCTTGGCCGTGGCCGCCGCGACGACGGCGTCGTTGTAGGACGCCTGGGGGAAGGAGGTCAGCTTGACCTTGTACTGGGTCTGGCTCGCGTTGAAGTCATCGACGATCTTCTGGTCGACGGCGAGCTCGGCGGTGTTGCCCCCGTTGTGCGTCCACAGGTCGATCGTGGCGCTCCCGTTCCCGTTCGACGACGCTGCGGACGTCGTACCGCTGCAGGCGGCCAGGGCGATGATGCTTGCCACGGCTATGCTGCTCGCCGTGAGGCGACGCTTGTTGGAAGACACTGGGTTCCCTCCGTTGTCACTGATGGATCACTTGTGGTCCGGTGGCCGCGTGCGTGAGCGCACGGTCCGGTGACGGGCGTCGTCTCCCCGGGGGCTACCGGGGGGGCGACGTCACCGATGCCCGGTGTACGACCGGGCATCGGAGCTTGGCGGTCCGTACGGGTGCCGGGGCACCCGCCGGAGCGTCGATCTGGGCGTAGAGCTGATCGGCAGCCCACGCACCCATCTCGTAGTGGGGCAGGGTCAGGCTCGTCAGGCCCGGGTACAGGCCCTCGGCGATGATCTCCAGGTTGTCGAAGCCGACCACCGACACGTCGGTCGGGATCCGCAGACCCAGCACCGCGGCGGCGCGGTAGACGCCCATCGCCATGCGGTCGTTGAACGCGAAGACCCCGGTGGGCCGGTCCGCCTGCGAGAGCAGACGCATCGACGCTTCGAATGCTGACTCGGGGTTCGGCGCGCACGACACGACCGAGATGTCCCCCTCGTTGATCCCCCCGTGCGCGCACCGCGCCCGGAACCCGGTCTCGCGCAGGTGGCTCGCGGGAATGTCCTCCTGGTTGTTGATCATCCCGACGACCCGGTGGCCGGCCTGCACGAGGACGTCGGCCGCGTCCCACCCACCGGTGTACTCGTCCGGCACGACCCACGAGACATCCGGGTCCTCGGTTCGCGCGTTCAGAACGACCAGCGGCCCGGTGCGCAGCACCGGCGGGACGGACAGCACCCGGTGGTACATCGCGGCATAGAGGACACCATCGACGTGCCGGTCCAGCAGCGCGCGGATCTCCCGTTGTTCGAGCTCGGCGTCGTACGCGGTGTTCGTCACGAGCAGGACCGCGTCGTGCGTCCGGACGACGTCCTGCGCTCCGAGGATGATCTTTCCCGCGAAGGGCGTCGTCGCGATCTCGTCGCCCACGAGGCCGACGGACTGGGAACGTCGCGTGCGCAAGGTGCGGGCGACCGGGTTGGCGGCGTACCCGAGGTTGGTAGCAGCGGCGTGCACCCGGCTCCGCGTCTCCGCGGCGATGCGCTTGCCGGAAGCGTTCGTCAGGACGTGCGAGACGGTGGTGATCGACACTCCCGCTGCGGCGGCTACGTCTTTGATCGTGACTCGGCTTTGAGTCATGGTGGGTGCCCAATCGTTTTGTCGTTGCCGAAATAGTGCCTGTCGCACTCCAGCCGTGTCAAGAGGCAACCCCAAACCGGCCGACTCACCAGCAGCCGAGTCCAACGTCCAGTCCCGCACGGCGGAGACCGGAGACGTCCGCCCTTGT
>DATKTF010000284.1:0-5915 GCA_035531255.1 Cellulomonadaceae bacterium | reverse complement strand
CGTCGTTGGGGCCGCACCGGTGGAGCTGTGCAGGAGCGGACCGCCGAGCCCGCGTTCTTCGATGAGGTCCATGCTCGTGCGGGGCACCGGGCCGGGACAGCGCCGGATGTAATATCTGTGTTACCGGCGCGGGCGCGGATGTTAATGGCTTGTGAACAAGCGGCCCGATCGTCCCGAATTCCGGTTCTTTCGCCCCGCGGGCCTTGCCGCGACGCCGGCGCGCGTCTATCTTCCACAGTGACCGCCGGCCCCATCGCGCACCATTTCTGATGGGAGAATTGTCATGACCACGAACCCGATCCTCGACATCGCACCGGCGACCGGCTTCTTCGACGACGCGGCCAAGGGGACCTCTGCTCCCGGCTGGCTCGTCCGCGGGATCGTCCGCTCGTGGGGCCTCGACCCCGCGCTGACCTCGGTGGACCTGATCACCGTCTCGGAGAACGCGACGTTCCTCGTGGCCACGGGCGGCATCCCCGTCGCCGTCACCCGCGTCGCGCGTCCTGGGTACATGGCGAGCTCGGCGGAGTTCGAGTCGGAGGTCGCGTGGGTGGCCGCGCTCGGGGCGTCCGACGTGGTGCGTGTGCCGCGCGGCATCCCGACGGTCGGCGGCTCCTACGTCGCCGTGGTCGTCGACGACGAGGGTGCGTCGTGGTCGTGCGTGGCCTACTCGTACGTCGAGGGGAGCATCCTCGAGGACGTCGCCGAGCCGGTCCCGTACTACCGCGAGATCGGACGCACGACCGCGCACCTCCACGACCACGCCGCGTCGTGGACCCCGCCTCGCGGGTTCCGCCGGCACTCGTGGACGGCGGCCGACATGGTCGGCCCGACCTGCCGGTGGGGCACGTGGCAGGACGTGCACTTCACGGCGGCGGAGCGCGGCCTCCTGGACCCCGCCGAGCGGGCCGCGCTCGCGACCATCGCCGACGCGCCGCGCACCCCGGCCGACTGGGGTCTGATCCACGCCGACCTGCGCCCGTCGAACCTCATGATCGACGGCGGCGTGCTCACGGTGATCGACTTCGACGACTGCGGCTACTCCTGGTATCTGTACGACTTCGCGTCGGCGCTGACCTTCATGGAGCACGTCGACGACGCCCCGACCATGGCGAAAGAGTGGGTCGAGGGGTACTCCGAGGTCCGCCCGCTCTCCCGCACCGACGAGCAGCTCGCGTGCGCGCTGTCGATGGTCCGCCGCCTGCAGATGCTCGGCTGGACCACGACGCACCGCGAGGACGCCCTGCCACCCGCCCTGTGGACCGCTCAGAAGGACGGCACCCTCGCGGTGGCCGAGATGTTCCGACGGTCTCCCACGTGGTTGATCGACTGAGCCGTCCGGCGGCCGTCCTGCTCGACCTGGACGGGACGCTCCTGGACTCCGAGCCGCTGTGGTCCGCCGCCGCGCGCCACCTGGCCGAGCAGCAGGGGCGCCCGTGGAGCACGTTCGACGACCGCGAGATCGTCGGCTGGTCCGTCCCGGCCGTCGCGTCCTACCTGCGCGGTCGCGGCGTCGGGCAGGACGAGACGTGGATCGTGGATCAGCTCCACGCGCTCGTCGGCGCCGCGATGCTCGGCACCCTGCCGTGGCGCGACGGAGCGTTCGAGCTGCTCACCCTCCTGCGGGACGCCGAGGTCCCGGTCGCCCTCGTCACGATGACGTACCGGCGGCTCGCGGAGCTCGTCGTCCGGGCCGCCCCGAGCGGAACGATCCAGGCGCTGGTCACGGGCGACGACGTGACGTGGGGGAAGCCGCATCCGGAGGCGTACCGGACCGCGGCCCGGCTGCTCGGCGCAGACCCGTGGCGCTGCGTCGCCGTCGAGGACTCGCCGACGGGAGTCGCCTCGGCCCTCGGAAGCGGCGCCTGGACGTACGCGGTCGACCCGTCCCAGCCGATCTCCGACCCGCACGCCCAGGCCCCACGGCTGCAGCGCGTCGACGGGCTCGGGCCGGTGGTCGCGGAGTTGCGCGTGCGCCTCGGTGGCCCTGCGCCTGCGGGGGTAGGCGCGGGCGGCTAGCGCGGAGGTCGCGTCAGGTCGGGGTCTCCTGCTCGAGCCAGTCGTCGAACGTGACGATTCCAAGCCGTGGTGGGCGAGAGGTGGGAGCAGCGTCGGGTTCCCTGTCGGTATGCACCCCCCGATGCCCACGCGCTACTCGCAGCCGATTCCGTCGCCGTCGCGATCGAGCCTCGTGGAGTACCCCGGGTCGCCGATGTGGACCGGCGCGGCGCCTGCGGCTCGAGCTGCGGTGCAGTTCGCGTAGTACACGGACGTGTTCGGAGCGACGGCGGGTGCGGGTGCCGGCACAGGATCCGCGACGGCCGATTGTGGTGCAGGTGCAGGTGCAGGTGCAGGTGCGGGTGCAGGTGCAGGTGCGGCCGGCACGGCCGATCCGGACGGCAGGGCTTCACCCGGGCACGTCGACAGCACGCTGACCATCGCGTTGCGCTCGGCCTCGGTGACCCACAGTCCGTACGTGTACTTCACGCCGACCTGCCGGGCGACGTACTGGCACCGGTACGCCTTGTTCGGGGGCAACCAGGTCGCGGCATCGCCGTCGCCCTTCTGCATGTTGAGGGGACCGTCGACGGCCAGCAGGTTCATCGGATCGTTGGCAAATGCGGTACGGCGGGTCCCGTCCCAGGACTGCGCGCCCTTCTGCCAGGCGTCGGACAGCGCCACGACATGGTCGATCTGGACGGCGTTGCTCGTCTCGTTGCCGCGGATGAAGCTGATCGTCGTGGCGCTGTAGGGGTCGGCGAGCGTCCCGGTCAGCACGACGCAGTCGTGAGTCCCCGCCTTGAACGTCTGCGGCTCCAGGTCGCGGGCGAGGATGTCGTTGCGGGTGTCGCACCCGTTGTGGTCGACGTCGACCCACCCACTGCCGAACTGGTCGCGGGAGTAGCCGGTCTTCGGTGCGCGGCCCTTGACCGCGAGCAGCATGGCCGTGGCGAGCGCCGTCTGGGGCGCCGCGGACGCGCCGACGGATGTCACGTCGACCGTCGCGGCCAGCTCGGGAGCCGCCAGCTGATCGGCTTGTTCCTGGAGTGACGGTTCCGTCGGGGACTGAGCGGGCTGGGTGGTGGGAGAAGCCGTCGATCCGGCGAACGACGCCTCAGAGGCCGTCCCCTCGCGGGGGACGGAGCACGCCGACACGACGATGACGATGGCCAGACTCCCGGCCACGACCCCGGCCCCGGCTCGGCGGGTGGTCGTGCCGAGCCGCGAAGCGCGCCGGACGACGGTCGATCCCCAGGAGGTCGTGACGACGTCGGACTCGCGCGGAGGCATGTCTGGCGGATCGACAGCGCGGAGACGAACCTTGAGGAGGCTGAGCCTGGCGGAGGAGTGACTCGCCCGACCTTCCGCCCAGGTGCGCGAGGTCACCCGACCGCCGGGTGACCGACTGCTACACCGGCCGCGTGATCGCCAGCACGAGTCGCGCCATCGTCGTGCGGGCATCCTCCTGGTCGCGCACGGAATGACCGTCCCGGATCCCGCGCTGCAGCATGTCCTGGTAGAGGCTGCCCAGCACGCGGACGCCGACCCCGGTGGGGACGACGAACGTGCGGCCCACGCTGTCGAGCGCCCGCTGCACGATCGCGATCAGCGACGTCTCGAACTGCTCCTGGTGTGTCCGGAACACGATGGCGACCTCGGGGTCCCGCAGCGACATCAGCCGGAACTCGTGGTCGATCAGGCACCACGTGCGGTCGTCCATCGGGCCGATGAAGAAGTCGAGCAGCAGCTCGCCGAGGCCGTCCTCGTCGAGGGGGGTGGTGACCTTCTCGAGGTGCGGCCCGAGGGCGTCGACCTTCGTCGCGAGGGCGGAGAGCAGGATGTCCTGCTGGCGTTCCATCAGGGCGGCGAACAGCTCCTCCTTCGACGTGAAGTTGGAGTAGAACGCCCCGCGGGTGAACCCGGCCCGCTCGCAGACCTGCTCGACGGTGCTGGCGTGCACGCCCTCCTCGGCGAAAACGTCGTAGGCAGCGTCGATCAACCGCTCGCGGGTGCGCTGGCGGCGTGGTGTCAGCAGGGCGTCGGTCTCGGTCGAGATGGGAGCCACCTCCTCGTGCGGGTTGGCGTATGGCCATCCTATCGGATACGTTCGTGTATCGGATACGTTGGTGTATCCAATCCCCGATCATTCCTCCCCTGGGAGCCGTCGTGTCCTCGATGCTCTACCGCCTCGGCCACTGGGCGTTCGGCGCGCGGCTGCGCGTGCTGCTGACCTGGGTGGCGGTCGTCGCCGCCGTCGGGATCGGTGCCGGTCTGTTCAGCACCGGCACGAACAACACGTTCTCGATCCCGGGCACCGAGTCCGGTACGGCGATGGACAGCCTCAGCCACACGTTCCCGCAGGTCAGCGGCACGTCGGCGCGGCTCGTCGTGGTCGCCCCCGCGGGCACGTCGGTGCGCGACGCGGCGGTCGAGGGCCCCGTCGAGAACGCCATCACGCAGCTCAAGGCCACCCAGCAGGTCGCTGCGGTGACCGACCCGTTCGGCAGCCAGGTGACCGGGGGAGTGTCGACCGACGGCTCGGCCGCCGTCGTCACCGTCCAGATGCAAGGGGCGAGCAGCGCCATCACGGCCGCCACCCGGACCGCGCTCCTGGATACCGAGTCGACGCTGCGTGCGGCACTGCCGGCCGGCTCGACGGCGATCTTCGGCGGCGACCTCTTCTCGGTCACCCTTCCCACGGTGAGCTCGACCGAGGGCCTCGGTGTGCTCGTCGCCCTCGTGGTCCTGATCGTGACGTTCGGCTCGTTCATCGCCGCCGGGATGCCCCTGGCGACGGCGCTGCTCGGCGTCGCGATCTCCACCGCGGGCATCTCGTTGGCCACACGGTTTGCGACGATCTCGTCGACCACGCCGATGCTCGCCCTCATGCTGGGCCTGGCGGTCGGCATCGACTACTCGCTGTTCATCGTCTCCCGGCACCAGGCGCAGCTGCGAGCTGGCCTGGAGCCTCGCGAGTCGGCGGCCCGTGCTCTCGCCACTGCCGGCTCCGCCGTCGTCTTCGCGGGGTTGACGGTGATGATCGCCCTGGTGGGCCTCTCCGTGGCCGGGATCCCGTTCCTGTCGGTCATGGGGATCGCGGCGGCCGTCGCCGTCGGGCTCGCGGTGCTGATCGCGCTGACGCTGACGCCCGCTCTGCTCGGCTTCGCCGGGGACCGGATCCGGCCCGGGTACCGGCGGGACCGGCGCGTCGCGCGTCGTGCACGGAGGTCCGGCGCGGGGGAGAGCGTGTCGGCGGACGACGAGCGCGCCCCGGCGCCGCCCGCGGGCGTGCCTGCCGGCAGCCACACGTCCGCGCCGGCGCACGCGGCGGCGACGAGCACCGCGTCCGTCACAAGCACCGCGTCCGTGACGAGCGCCGCGCCGGTCCACGCGCACGCCGCCGCTCCCGCGCCGAGCTCGCACCTCGCCGGTGACCGGGTCCACCAGAACCGGCTCTTCCTCGGCTGGGTGCGCGCCGTCACGCGCTGGCCCGTGGTGACGATCCTGCTCGTCGTGATCGGGCTGGGCGCCGTCGCGCTCCCCGCGCTCGACCTGCGGCTGGCGCTGCCCGACGCGGGGACGCAGGCCGCGGGTTCGCGCCCCCGGGTGACGTACGACCTCCTCGCGCAGCACTTCGGCCCGGGCTACAACGGCCCGCTCATCGTCACCGGCACGATCGTCGGCTCGCCGGACCCGCTGACACAGAGGGCCGACCTGAAGAAGGAGATCGAGGCCCTCCCGGGGGTCGCCTCCGTGCCGGTCGCCACCCCGAACGCCGACGCCACCACCGGGATCGTCCAGGTCGTCCCGACGGGCGGCCCCGACTCGCAGTCGACCAAGGACCTCGTCGCCGAGATCCGCAGCCTGCACGGCCACTTCCAGCAGAAGTACGGCGTGGACCTGTCCGTCACCGG
>DATKTF010000283.1:0-2940 GCA_035531255.1 Cellulomonadaceae bacterium | reverse complement strand
TACCTGATCGCGGACAGCGAGTCGGCCACGACGCTCAGGCCGGCGATACCGCAGGCCATCGTCCGCAGGATCTCCTTGTCGAGGAGAGCCATCTCGAGGCGCTCGTACGCGTACTTGTCGTGCATGTAGTGCACGCAGTTGAGCGCGTCGACGTAGGTCTCGGCGAGCCAGTCCATCAGGTGGTCGAACTTGCCGAGCACGTCGTCGTAGTCCAGGACGTCGCCCTCGACCGCGGGGCTGATCGGCGAGACCTGCTTACCGCTCACCTCGTCGCGGCCGCCGTTGATCGAGTAGAGCAGGGTCTTGGCGAGGTTCACACGAGCGCCGAAGAACTGCATCTGCTTGCCGACCTCCATGGCCGACACGCAGCAGGCGATCGCGCCGTCGTCGCCGCACGACGACCGGATCAGCTCGTCCGACTCGTACTGGATGGCCGACGTGTCGATCGAGACCTGCGCGCAGAAGCTCTTGAAGCCCGCCGGGAGCTCATTGCTCCACAGCACCGTGAGGTTCGGCTCGGGGGCCGGGCCGAGGTTGTACAGCGTGTTGAGCATCCGGAACGAGCTCTTGGTCACGAGGGACCGACCGTCGTTGCCCATGCCGCCGATCGACTCGGTGACCCAGGTCGGGTCGCCGGAGAACAGCTCGTCGTACTCGGGGGTCCGGAGGAACCGCACGATGCGGAGCTTGATGACGAAGTCGTCGAACAGCTCCTGGGCGTGCTCCTCGGTGATCGTGCCCTCGGCGAGGTCACGCGCCATGTACACGTCGAGGAACGTCGACGTGCGGCCGAGGGACATCGCCGCACCGTTCTGCTCCTTCACCGCACCGAGGTACGCGAAGTACAGCCACTGGACGGCCTCGCGGGCGTTCGTCGCCGGGCCGGAGATGTCGCAGCCGTACGACGCCGCCATCGCCTTGAGCTCCTGGAGCGCCCGGATCTGCTCGGCGTTCTCCTCACGGGCCCGGATGACGTCCTCGACGGACCGCTCCATGTCGAGCTCGGCGCGCTCGAGCTTCTTGCCGTCGATCAGGGCGTCGATCCCGTAGAGCGCGACGCGGCGGTAGTCGCCGATGATCCGACCGCGACCGTACGCGTCCGGCAGACCCGTGATGATGTGCGAGCTCCGCGCGGCGCGGACGTTCGGCGGGTACGCGTCGAAGACGCCCTGGTTGTGGGTCTTGCGGTACTGCGTGAAGATCTTCTTGACCTGCTGGTCCGGCTCGTAGCCGTAGGTCTTGAGCGAGGTCTCGACCATCCGCCACCCACCGTTGGGGATCATCGCGCGCTTGAGCGGCGCATCGGTCTGCAGGCCGACGATCAGCTCGTTCGCCTGGTCGATGTAGCCGGCGCCGTGCGAGGTGATCGTGCCCGGGACGTGCGTGTCGATGTCGTAGACACCCTTGGCCCGCTCCGCGGGGAACATCGCCGTGAGCGTGGCCCAGATGCCCGTGGTCCGCTCGGTCGCACCGGCGAGGAACGAGCTGTCCCCGGTGTACTCGGTGTAGTTGCGCTGGATGAAGTCGCGGACGTCGATCGCGTCGCACCACGGGCCGGCGACGAAGTCGCGCCAGGCCGCAGAGGTGGTCGCTGCGCCCGCCTGAGCGCCACGGGTGGTGGCTGCTGCGGGCACTGTGGTGGTTGACATCGTGTTCTCCTCGGTTCGTCGCCGTTGACATCGACGCTACGAGGCAAGTCAT
The DNA here is from genome assembly GCA_035531255.1 of Cellulomonadaceae bacterium. Classification (GTDB taxonomy): domain Bacteria; phylum Actinomycetota; class Actinomycetes; order Actinomycetales; family Cellulomonadaceae; genus JAJDFX01. The sequence continues at coordinate 1,239 of DATKTF010000283.1, read as the reverse complement.
GGGATGTATTGGGACCTAGTACCTGACGGGCCGTCAGGGGCGAGCGACGTGCGTCACACCGGCCCGCGAGGCGGTCGCGCCGACGTGGCCCGGGTCACAGAACTCGCATTTCCACGGCGGGAGACCGGCGCCGTCGTCGCGATCGGGCGTCATTCTCCCGGTGAGAGAACAGCAAGGACGTCCCGTGTGACGTCGGCCGGCCGCAGCCGCAGCGTCGCGACGACCTGCTCCCGGCTCGCGTGCGCGAGGAACTCCTGCGGGATGCCGAACGACTGCACCGGGACGCGATGACCGGCCTCGCCGGCGCGCTGCGCGAGGAGGGCGCCGATCCCACCGTCGACAAGTCCGTCCTCGATCGTCACCACGTGGTCGTGCTCCCCGACGAGCTTCACCAGAGCCGGTTGCACCGGCAGCACCCAACGAGGATCGGCCACCGTCGATGCCACCCCGTGCTGCGCGAGGAGCTCGGCGACGTCGAGAGCGGTCTCCGCCATCGGCCCGATCCCGACGACGAGCACCCGCGGAGCGTGCCCGGCGCGCGCCCCCGCGAGGTCACCGTGCCGCGCCAGCACGTCGACGCCCTCGACCGTGTCGATCGCCGGGATCGGTTCGCCGAGCGCGCCCTTGGGGTATCGGACGACACTCGGAGCGTCGTCGATGTCGACGGCCTCGCGCAGGGCCGCGCGCAGGGTGGCCTCGTCACGCGGCGCTGCGAGGTGGAGCCCGGGCACGATCCGCAGCAGGGCAAGGTCCCACATCCCGTTGTGGCTCGCGCCGTCGTCACCGGTGATCCCGGCACGGTCGAGCACGAACGTCACGCCTGCCTTGTGCAGGGCAACGTCCATCAGCACCTGGTCGAACGCGCGGTTGAGGAACGTCGCGTACAGGGCGACCACCGGGTGAAGCCCTGCGAACGCCATGCCGGCCGCAGAGGTCGCCGCGTGCTGCTCGGCGATGCCGACGTCGAACGTGCGGGTCGGGAACTCCTGGGCGAACGGCGCGAGGCCGACCGGTGCGAGCATCGCGGCGGTGATCACGACCACGTCCGGTCGCCGGTGACCGATCCGGACGATCTCGTCCGCGAAGACCGACGTCCAGCCGAACCGCGACGGTGCGAGCGGCAGGCCGGTCTCCGGGTGGATCTTGCCGACCGCATGGAACCGGTCCGCGACGTCCTGCTCGGCCGGGGTGTACCCGCGCCCCTTCTCCGTGATGACGTGCACGATCACCGGTGCGCCG
>DATKTF010000282.1:0-8452 GCA_035531255.1 Cellulomonadaceae bacterium | reverse complement strand
GGATCGAGCAGCGGCTGGACCACCTCGAGCGGCTCGGCGTCGACGTGATCTACCTGACCCCGATCTTCCCGGGGCGTTCGGTGCACCGGTACGACGCCTCGACGTTCGACGGGGTCGATCCGTTGCTCGGCGGCGACGACGGGCTCGCCTCGCTCAGCGCTGCCGTCCATGCCCGGCGGATGCGCCTCATCGGCGACGTCACGACCAACCACACGGGCGCCGGCCACGAGTGGTTCTCCCGGGCCCGCGCCGACCCGTCGAGCGAGGAGGCGTCGTTCTACTACTGGACCGACGCCGAACCGGGATACGTGGGCTGGTACGACCTCCCGAGCCTGCCCAAGCTCAACTACAACGCACCTGCGCTCGGCCGGCGGATGATCGACGGTCCCGAGTCGGTGATCGGCCGGTTCCTGCGCGAGCCGTTCGACCTCGACGGGTGGCGCGTGGACGTCGCGAACATGACGGGTCGGTACGCGGCGGACGACTTCACGCACGCGATCGCACGGACGATCCGTCGGACGATGCGCGAGATCAACCCGGACGCCGTGCTGATCTCCGAGCACTTCCACGATGCCGGTCCGGACCTCGCCGGCGACGGCTGGAACGCCAACATGAACTACTCGGCATTCACCCGGCCGGTGTGGACGTGGCTCGTCGATCCGCACTCCTCGCTCGACTTCCTCGGGATCCCGACGCCGATCCCGCGACGCGACGGAGCGGCGATGGTCGCCACGATGCGCGACTTCGGGGCGACCATCCCCTGGCAGGTCACCGCGCACCAGTGGAACATGCTCGGCTCGCACGACACGGCCAGGATCCGCACGGTCGTCGGCGACCCCGCGCTGGTCGAGGTCGCGGCGGGTCTGCTCTTCACGCTTCCCGGCACGCCTGCCCTGTTCGCCGGTGACGAGATCGGTCTCGGGGGGACGACGGGCGAGGGTGGGCGCGTCCCGATGCCCTGGGCGCACCCGGAGGCGTGGGACCTGCGGACCTTCGAGACGTACCGGTCGCTGATCCGGCTACGACGCGCGAGCCGGGCTCTGCGCGAGGGCGGACTGCGCTGGGCCGTCGTCGCCGCGGATGCGGTCGCGTTCCTGAGGGAGACGCACGACGAACGGGTACTGGTGGTCGTCTCCCGGGGCGCATGGCCCGGAGCGGAGGTCCCGCGTCACCTGCTCACCCCGGGTGCGCAGCCGGAGAACCTGTACGGCGGCGCGGACCTCGGCGTCGAGCCCGGTGCCCTGCGGATACCGGGTGACGGCCCGGGCGTGCAGGTGTGGCGGCTCGCCTGACCGGGGCGTCCGGACGGACCTCCGGAGCAACTAGGGTCGAGACGTGCTCAACGAACCGGGGGACAGCGGCGCTGACGGGTACCTGGCGGTCGATCGTGAGCGCTGGGTCACCGAGGCCCCGAAGTCGCGCGCCCGCACGCCGTTCGAGCGCGACCGCGCGCGGATCGTCCACTCGTCCGCGCTGCGACGGCTCGGCGCCAAGACGCAGGTCCTCGGCCCGTCCACCGACGACTTCGTGCGGACCCGGCTCACGCACACGCTCGAGGTCGCGCAGGTCGGCCGGGAGATCGGCAAGGCGCTCGGCTGCGACCCCGACGTCGTGGACACCGCGTGCCTCGCGCACGACCTCGGGCACCCGCCGTTCGGTCACAACGGTGAGCGCGCCCTCGCGGAGATGGCCCGTGGCATCGGGGGGTTCGAGGGCAACGCCCAGACGCTCCGGCTGCTCACGCGGCTCGAGCCCAAGGTCGTCGACCTCGACGGGCGTGCGGCGGGGCTGAACCTGACGCGCGCGAGCCTCGACGCCTCGGTCAAGTACCCCTGGCGCCACGGCGAGGGTCCGGTCTCGTCGGGCGGTCGCCGGACGCCGAAGTTCGGGGTCTACGACGACGACCGACCCGTGTTCGGCTGGCTGCGCGAGGGCGCTCCCGAGGGGCGTCAGTGTCTCGAGGCCCAGGTGATGGACCTCGCGGACGACATCTCGTACTCGGTCCACGACGTCGAGGACGCGGTGGTCGGCGGGAAGTTCGACCTCGCCGTCCTCACGCACGACGACGAGCGTGCGATGGTGGCCGGCGCGGTGCACGAGTGGTACGGCAGCGCTGTCGGTGCCGATGCGCTGCTCGCCGCCGCCGACCGGCTCAACGACGCCCGGCTCTGGGTGCACGGCTTCGACGGGTCGCGACGCGCGCTCGCGGCGCTCAAGGACGCGACGAGCCAGCTCATCGGTCGATTCGCCGGGTCGGCCCAGGAGGCCACCCGGGCGGAGTACGGCGACGGTCCGCTGACCCGCTACGCCGCCCGCCTGATCGTGCCGGCAGAGACCGTGGCGGAGATCCTCGTCCTCAAGGGCCTGGCGGTGGCGTACGTGATGGCCCCGCGCGAGCACGAGCCGCTGTACCAGCGCCAGCGCGAGGTGCTCGCTGACCTCGTGACGGTCCTCAGCGACCGGGCGCCGCTCGGCCTCGAACCGCCGTTCGCCGCGGACTGGGACGCAGCCCCCGACGATGCCGCGCGGCTGCGAGTGGTCATCGACCAGGTCGCGTCGCTCACCGACGTGAGCGCTGGGTCGTGGCACGCCAACCTCGTGAGACCGCCGCGTCGGTGACCGAACAGCGATCACACCTAGACTCGACATGTGGCGGGACGGATCCGGCGGGAGGACGTGCAGGCGGTTCGTGAACGCGCCTCGATCGAGGAGATCGTCGGTGAGCACGTCACCCTGAAGTCCGCCGGCGTCGGCTCGATGAAGGGTCTGTGCCCATTCCACGACGAGCGGTCGCCGTCGTTCCACGTGCGGCCGCAGGTCGGGCTCTGGCACTGCTTCGGGTGCGGCGAAGGCGGCGACGTCATCTCGTTCCTGCAGAAGATCGACGGTCTGGGATTCGCCGAGGCGGTCGAGTACCTGGCGGGCAGGATCGGCCTGACGTTGCGGTACGAGGAGGGCGGTGCCCCCCGCCCGGGCGAGGACGGCAGCCGGCGCCAGCGTCTGCTCGAGGCCCACCGCGTCGCCGCGACCTACTTCGCCGAGCAGCTCCTGACCCCGGCGGGCGCGGCGGGGCGTGCGTTCCTGGCCGAGCGCGGGTTCGACCGCACGGCGGCCGAGCAGTTCGGCGTCGGCTACGCGCCACAGGGGTGGGACTCGCTCCTGCGACACCTGCGCGGGCGCGGGTTCACCGAGCCGGAGATCATCGAGTCCGGACTGATGAGCCAGGGGAACCGAGGCGTGTACGACCGGTTCCGCGGACGGCTGGTCTGGCCGATCCGTGAGGTGACCGGGGACACCGTCGGGTTCGGTGCACGCCGCCTGTTCGAGGACGACCAGGGCCCGAAGTACCTGAACACCCCGGAGACGGCGCTGTACCACAAGGCGCAGGTCCTGTATGGCATCGACCTCGCCAAGCGCGAGATCGCGAAGGCCAAGCAGATCGTGGTCGTCGAGGGCTACACGGACGTCATGGCGGCGCACCTCTCCGGGGTGCCGACGGCAGTTGCGACCTGCGGCACGGCGTTCGGACCGGACCACGCGCGGATCGTGCGTCGGCTCGTCGGGACCTCCGGAACAGGGGCCGGTGTGCAGCTCTCCTCCGGAGCCTCGGTCGGCGGCGAGATCATCTTCCTGTTCGACGGCGACGCCGCCGGGCAGAAGGCGGCGATGCGCGCGTTCGGTGAGGACCAGGCGTTCTCCGCCCAGACCTTCGTGGCGGTGGAGCCGCACGGGATGGACCCGTGCGAGCTGCGCCAGACCAAGGGGCCCGATGCCGTGGGTGCCCTCGTGGCGAGCCGGCAGCCGCTGTTCGAGTTCGTGATCCGGACCGCGTTGACGAGCTACGACCTGGGCACCGCCGAGGGGCGTGTCAACGCGCTCCGGGCGGCCGCGCCCGTCGTCGCGGGGATCCGCGACACCGCGCTGCGTCCTGAGTACGGCCGGATGCTGGCGGGTTGGCTCGGCATGGACGTCGAGAGCGTGCAGCGCGCGGTGACGTCCGCCGGGCGTGCGACGACCGGTGCCGCTCGTGGTGACACCCCGAGGCGCGGGGACGACGCGGCGCGCGTTGAAGGTGCCCCGCGAGGCGGCAGCGCGCCGCGATCGAGCGCGACCGAGCGTCCCGGACAGCGTGGAGGTGCCCTGCGAGGCGCGGACCACGACCCGGTGGCGCGCGTCGAGCGCACGGCGCTCGAGGTCATGCTTCAGCTGCCCGACCTCGTGCCGGTCGAGGCCGACACCCTCGCCGCCGATGCCTGCGCGGTACCGGCCTACCGGGCCGTTCACGAGGCGGTTCTCGCGGCCGGTGGACTGGCAGCGGCGCGTGCTCTCGTCGCGTCGACCGGATCATCGAAGGCCTGGGTCGACGAGGTGCGCGAGGCGGCCTCCGCCCCGGTGGAGCCGCTCGTGACCGAGCTGGCGGTCGCGCCGTTGCCGGAGGACCGCCCCGACGCGCTCGCCCAGTACGTCCGGAGCATCGCGCTCAAGCTGGTCGATGTGGGACTCACGCGGCAGGTGGCCGAGGCCAAGGGGCGGCTGCAGCGCATGGACTCCGACGCCGACCCGGCGGCTTACCAGGAGGCGTTCGCGACGCTGATCGCGCTCGAAGGTCGGCGGCGCCAGCTGCGCACCGACGGCTGAGGAACGAGGGTTCGGCGCTCTGATCGAGGTCGTCCGCTCCTGGTGGTGTCCGCCGGGCGCCCGAGTGGCGGTCGGCCTTCGGGGAGACTGCGCAGGTGAGCGCTGGCGGTCGCCGCGGGTCAGCCGTCAGCGGGCTCGGTTCGGCCTGGTGCGGCGGCGGCGGCGAGGTGCTCGAAGATCTCACGCAGCTGCGGGTAGAGCGTGACGTAGACCGCGAACGATGCGTCGTACGCGGACGCGGTCGACTCGTCGGGGCGCACGTCGTGGCCCGCCGGCTCGGCCGACGGTGCGGCGCTGGGCGCCGAGGGCGCGTCCCGGTCGAGGTAGGTCCGGGCGAGGATCCCGGCGCCCGCAGCACTGAGCTCGCCGGTGGAGCACACACGCACCTGCCGGTGCGTGATGTCGCTGAGGATCTGGACCCACAGCGGGCTGCGTGCGCCGCCACCGACGAGTCGCAGCGAGGTCAGCGGGACCCCGGTGACCTCCTCGAGCCGTTCGAGCTGCAACCGGAGCTCGAACCCGACCCCTTCGAGGATCGAGCGGTAGAGGTGCGCGCGGGTGTGCCGTCCGTGCCAGCCGATCGTGGCACCGCGAGCGAGCGGGTCCCAGTACGGGGTCTGCGCCGCGTTCCAGTACGGGAGGGTCAGCAGCCCCTCGGCCCCGGGCGGGACGGCTGCTGCAGCCGTCTCCAGGTCGCCCGCGTCGGCGACCGTGCCGCCGAACTCCTGCCGGCACCACGTCGCGACGTACGCAGCGGCGTTGAGCACGGTCTCGAGCATGAACGTCCCCGGCACGACCCCCGCCAGCGTACGGAACGCCGGGTCCGTCACGTACGTGGAGGACGGTGTGCCGAGCACCATCGAGGTCCCGAGGTTGACGTAGGCGACGCCCGGTGCCGTGACACCGAGGGCGATCCCGGCGGCCTGTCCGTCGCCGATGCCGGCGACGAGCGGCACCGGTCCGGGTAACCCGATCGTCCGCGCGGCCTCGGGTGTGAGCGAGGCGATCACCGCGCCCGAGTGGACGAGGTCGGGGAGCTGGTCCGGCCGCACCCCGGCGAGCTCCAGCAGCTCGGGTGACCAGGTCAACGACTCGAGGTCGAAGAGTCCGAGCGTGTCCGCCGAGGCGTGGCTCGTGGCCCAGCGACCGGTGAGCTCGTGGGCGAGGTAGGCGTGGACGTCCGCGATGCGGGCGGCCGTGCGTAGCGTCGCGGGTTCGTGGCGGGAGAGCCATGCGAGCTTGTACAGCGCAGGAGTGGTGTCCGGCGGCTTGCCCGAGAGTGCGTGAACCCGGGGCGACCCGAGCTCGGCGATCTCGGCGTGGGCACGCCCGTCGAGCCAGAGGATCGCCGGGCGTACGGGCGTGCCGTTCTCGTCGACGCAGACGAACGTCTCGCGCTGGTGCGTCAGGCACACCGCACCCACGGTCGCTGTGCCCGCGAGCTGACCGACGACGTCGGCGAGAGCGTCGCGTGTCGCCGTCCACCACTGCCTGGCGTCCTGCTCGTGCCAGGACGCCTGAGGCTGGTCGGTGACCAGGGGCCGGGCCGACTGTGCGACCACGGCGCCGGTCGCGTCGTACGCCACCGCCTTGGCGGCGGTCGTGGAGCAGTCGACGGCCAGCACGACGACGGGCTCGGCGGTCATGTGGAGGGCGCCACGATCACCTTGAGACCTGTCCGCAGGGCGGCGACCTGGAACGCCTCCTGCGTCTGCTCGAGCGGGAACGTGTACGTCACCAGCGAGCGCACGTCCACGAGCCCGCGATCCACGAGGCTGATCGTCCGGGGGTACATCTCCTTCATGCGTCGCGAGAGCTTGAGCGTCAGCCCCTTGCGGCGTGCGGTCGAGGCAGGGAACGACGTGCGGTCCGTCCCGGGGATGCCGGCGAGCACGACGATGCCGCCGGGCCGGACGACCTGGACAGCGAGGTCGACGGCGTCGTCGGTGCCGGCCACCTCGATCGCGACGTCGATGCCGCGGCCGGCCGTCGCCAAGGCCACGCGGGCGAGAAGGTCGGGGTCGGTCGGGTCGAGAGCCAGGTCCGCGCCGTGCTCGGCCGCAGCCTCGCGTCGGTGCGGAAGGGGCTCGATGGCGACGACGTGCGTCGCTCCGGCCGCGCGGGCGAGCTGCACGACGCACAGCCCGATCGGGCCGCACCCGACGACCGCGACGGTGCCGGCCAGCCGGACGTGTGCGAGGTCCATCGCGTGCAGCGCGACGCCGAGCGGCTCGAGCATCGCGGCGTCCGCGTCGCTGATCGACTCGGGCACCGGGTGCACGAGCTCCTCCGGCCACGCGACGAGCTCCCGCAGGCCGCCGTCGTTGCGCCCATGACCGGCGAACCGCACCGTCGGGCACAGGTTCCGGTTGCCCTCCAGGCACTGCTGGCACGTTCCGCACGGCCGCGCGGGGTCCACCGCGACGCGCGTGCCCTCCCGTGGGCCCTCCGTGATCACCCCGGCGAACTCGTGACCGAGGACGAGCGGTTCGGCGAGGACCGCGTCACCGATACCTCCTTCGGTGAACCAGTGCAGGTCCGACCCGCAGAGCCCGACCGCCGTGACCCGCACGAGCACCTCGCCGTCGCCCGGTGTGGGAGGAGCTTCGGGTGCGACGCGCACGTCACCGAGACCGTGCAGACGCGCCGCCCTCATGCGAGACCTCGCACGGAGTGCGCGGTCCGCGCCGGAGTCGTGCCTGCGGGCGAGGAGACCGGGGAGCCCAGGGGCGAGTGAATGATGACCACCGTTCCGTTCCGTCGCTGTCGAGAACCTGCGGGGTCAAGACTGCCACGGCGCACGTCGGGTGAGCGGGGACGTCCGGCGGCTGGCCCGTGCGCCGCAGCCGGCCCTCGAGCCGTCTCGCGCAACCTGGAGACGACGCCACCTGGAGACGACGAAGGCCCCTGATGAGGGGGCCCTGCCTCGCACTGGCTCCCTCGAGTGGACTCGAACCACTAACCGTCCGATTAACAGTCGGATGCTCTGCCAATTGAGCTACGAGGGATCGCGGGCAAAACTCTAGCAGCCTCAGCCGGGTAGTCCGGCCGCTCCCCGGACCCGTCGCTCGGCCGCGTCGACAAGGGCAGCGACCGCCGGATCGGCCAGGTTCGTGCTCCCGTCACCGATGACCTGGGAGAGGAGATCGCCGTTCTCGTCGCGTCGCAGCGCGATCTTGACGACGCCTCCGGAGGGGAGGCTCACGACCTCGCTGTGGACGACCGACGACTGGACCCTCTCCCGGAGGACCTGGGCGAACCGCACGCTGTGCTCCGGGTCGGCGAGGGCCAGCGCGCGGGTGCTCCCGGAGACCAGGTGCACGGTGAGCACGGCGGACTCCGCCTCGAGCGAGGCCCGGTCCACGTCCGTCCACGGGTGTCTCTCGATTGCCGTGCCCGCTCCGGCGGTCTCCGGCGCCACGTGCAGAGCCGCACGCGACGCCACGGCCCACGAGCCGTCCGTGAGCGGCGCAGCTGCGAGGACGCGATCGCCGCGTCGGAGGGCGAGCCGCAGACGCACCGGCTCGGGCAGCGCGGGATGACGCGAGAAGATCGGCATGCACCCACGGTAGTTGACCGTCGATCAGGCACGCACCAGCCTCTCGGGACCGAGGTGCCCGCGCCGTGGCGTGCCACCCGAGGGGGCGACGCGGGTAGCCTGTGCGACGTCGGGGCAGTAGCTCAGCCGGTCAGAGCAGCGGACTCATAATCCGTCGGTCGTGGGTTCAAGCCCCACCTGCCCCACCACGTGTGACCTGCGAATATGTCCGCTGAAGTGCATGTTTGCCGCGCCATGGGCCCCGGCTGTCGACGC
>DATKTF010000281.1:0-4593 GCA_035531255.1 Cellulomonadaceae bacterium | reverse complement strand
GGGCGGCATTCACCGCATCGCGGTCTCACCGGACACGGGAGCGCGGTACCAACGGGCGGGGTGGGCGGTGTGCCCGGACGACACGTCTGCGGCCGTTCCCCTTCTGGGACCCGGTGTGTCGTGCACGAACGCATCGTTCGACGCAGCGGTGCTGGTGTGCCCGGCGGGTCAGCAGTCGATCAATCCACTGTTCGTCTCCGTGCGCGATGCGGGGAGCACGACGGGGTGGGGCCCCTGGACGGTGTCGGAGCCCGCACGGTGCGTCGGGCCGACGGATCTCGTCGGTGAGCTGGTGCGCGAGCTGGCTCGGTTGCCGCTCGTGGCATCTCCGGTGTCGGTGCCGCCGAACGGGTGGGTCATGGTGAACATGGACACGGTGGTGTTCACGAGTCGCGATGCGCAGGTCTTCGACGTGGTGGTGCTGGGGACACCCGTGCGGGTCAGCGCGCGTCCGGTGAGGTTCTCCTGGGACTTCGCGGACGGTACGGCTCCGTTGGTGACGTCCGACCCGGGCCACCCCTTTCCGCACCAGACCGTCGCGCACACCTACACGCAGGATGGGTCGTACGTGGTCACGCTCACCACGACGTGGGTGGCGGACTTCCAGGTGATCGGCTCCGGAACCTGGACCCCGGTGCCCGGGACGGCCACGACGACGTCGCCGGGCGCGCCGCTGCAGGTCTACGCGGCGCGTTCACACCTGGTCGACGGTCCGTGCCCGAGGACCGGTCCGTGCACCCCGACCTGACCGGTCCACGGTCACGTCGGGCGTGGTGCGCGCTCAGCCCGCGTCGTGCATCTCGGTCCCCTGGTGGAAGAGGATGCGCCAGCCGCTCGTCGTGCGCTGCCAGATCGTCGCGCGTCGGGTCGTCCTCTCGCCCTGTCTCAGGACGTAGGTGAGAAGGAAGGTGTCGGGGGCCAGCTCGCGGCAGTGGAAGCGATCCGTGTGCCACGGGTCGTCCGCGCCGGCCGCGTAGCGCGTCGCCAAGGTCGCCCAGACGAACTCGCGGCTGTAGGCGCGGCCCGAGGCGCCGATCTCCCAGAAGTCGGGCGCGGTCTGCGCCTCGAAGTCCGCGCGCGTGGTCCCGAGCTCGGGCCGGTGGAAGATCGGTTCGCGCGGCACGAGCTCGGCGAGGACCGGCTCGAGGCGCGGCTCCGTGGTGAGGTCGGGGCTCATCGACGGCTCGTCGGACACAGACCCGACGATGCCACGGATCAAGGGCGACCTCATCGAGCGTCGCGTCGTGCTTCCTGGCGGGTTCGAGGTGGAGCTCGGCTTCGTCGATCCGGCGTGGGTCGCGGAGCCCGTCGACGCGGGAACCCGGCGAGTCGTCCTCGACGGAACCAGCCCGCTCGACGATCCTGATGGCCTGCTGGCAACGCTGCTCATCGCATCGGCTGGCCCAAAGCCGCAGCCGGACGGCACGCGCAGCGCTGCGCCCCGCACCTGAGTGCATGCTCGGCCGTGTCGCGCATCCGGCTCACGTGCGGTGCCTCGGGGCCCGATGTGCCGTCGCAGCGCATCCCTCCGCACCGGTCGCGCCCGCACGTCTTCAGGTCTGCGGCACGCCCTTGAGCGGACGACCGAGCGCGCTCTCGCACGCCTCGACGAGACCGCCCGCGAGCCCGTACTTGCCCCGGAAGATCGCGTCCAGCGTGTCGAGATGCAGCATCACCTGCGGCCGCACCATCCCGCACCCCAGGAAGGCACCGAGCGCGGCGCGTTGACGACGCGTCATGTCGGAGAGCCGGCACCCGCCGGACAGGTCGAGACCGGTGCGCTCGAGCTCGTCCGCGGCGGCGCGCAGGGCGAGGTCGAGCTCCCCGTCGGGGTTCCAGCGGGGGAACGGCGGTGGTGGTGCGTCGGAGGTGCTCATGGGATGGCGACGACCGTAGCAGCCGGACCTGGACAGGGGCCCGCTCCGTCCCGACGCGAGGACCCGCCCGCCGCTCCTGGCCGCGCAGGTCCGCCGGTCAGCCCCTGACCGCGGCCAGTGCGCGCGCGACGTCCTCCACGAGGTCCAGCGGGTCCTCGAGGCCGATGCTGAGACGGACCGTCGACTCCGAGATCCCGACGGCCGCCCGCCCTGCGGGTCCGAGCTTGCGGTGCGTCGTGGTCGCGGGATGCGTGACGAGCGACTTGGCGTCGCCGAGGTTGTTCGAGATCGCGACGACGCGCAAGGCGTCGAGGAACGCGAACGTCGACCGCTTCGCGACGTCCGGGTCGGCGCCCGGGACGGCGAGGTCGAACGTCACGATGGTGCCGCCTCCGCTCATCTGGGTCGTCGCGAGCGCGTGCTGCGGGTGCGATGTCAGGAACGGGTACCGCACGGTCGCGATGCCGGGTTGGTCTTCGAGCCACGTGGCGACCTGGAGCGCCGCGGCCGTCTGCGCGCGCACCCGCAACGCGAGCGTCTCGAGCCCCTTGAGCAGCACCCACGCGTTGAACGGGCTCAGGCTCGGGCCGGTGTTGCGGATCAGCGTCTGGACCGGACCGTCGATGTACTCGTGCGAGCCGAGGATCGCGCCACCGAGCACGCGCCCCTGACCGTCGATGTGCTTGGTCGCGGAGTAGACCGTGACGTCGGCACCCTGGGTGAGCGGCCGCTGCAGCACCGGCGTCGCGAACACGTTGTCGACGATGACGACCGCCCCGGCCGCGTGGGCGAGCTCGCTCACGCGCGCGACGTCGACGAGGTCCTGCATCGGGTTGGACGGCGTCTCGAAGAAGACGACGTCGGCGGGGGTCGCCAGCGCCCTCTCCCACTGGTCGAGCTCGTGACCGTCGACGTAGTCGGTGCGCACGCCCCACGAGGCGAAGATCTCGTTGAAGATGACGAGGGTCGAGCCGAAGAGTGCCCTCGCGGCCACGATCCGGCTCCCGGACCGGACCAGCGCCGCCATCGACGTGAACACCGCCGACATCCCGGTCGCCGTGGCGTAGCAGGCCTCGGCGCCGTCGAGCAGCCGCAGCCGCTCCTCGAAGGTCGAGACGGTCGGGTTGCCGTACCGGGAGTAGATGAAGCGGTCGGCGTCACCAGCGAACGCCGCCTCGGCGTCGGCCGCGTGGGAGTACACGTATCCCTGGGTGAGGAACAGCGGCTCAGCGGTCTCCTGGAACCCGGTCCGGACCTGTCCGCCGTGGACGGCGATCGTGTCGGCTCGTAGTCCCTCCAGCGGGAGCGTGCCGTCGTTCCAGTCTCCGGGACCCGGGGACGTGGACGGGGTCACGACTGGGTCCACGGGAGCCCGGCGGCGCGCCAGCCCTGGTCGCCGCGGTGACTCTCGACGTCGAGGTTGCCCTCGAACCCGTCGAGGACGTTGTACGCGGGCCCGAGACCCGCCGCGGTCGCGGCACGGGCCGCGGCGATCGACCGTGCACCGGATCGGCACAGGAAGAGGACGGGGCGTCCGGGGGTCAGGCCGGTGGCGAGGACCTGGTCCACGAACGCGACGTTGGGGGCACCGCTCGGGTAGGCGACCCACTCGACGAACGCCGGCGGGCGTCCGAGCGAGGTGACGTCTGGCACTCCGACGTAGCGCCATTCGGCCTCGGTCCGGACGTCCACCAGGACGGCGTCGGGGTCAGTGGCGAGGAGGTCCCAGGCCTGCTGCGGAGTGAGGTCGCCGGCGTAGCCGGACGGTTCCGACGACGGCTGCGGTTCTGGTGCGCTCATGTGCTCCTCCATCGGTCCTGGCGGTAGCACCCTCACCCGGGACGGGGTCCCAGGGGGTTGCTGCGGCGTCGTCGAGCCAGATCTCTCGGCCGCTCTGGATGGTGAGTCGGATGCTACGGCGCTCGTGAGCGGTGCGACAAGCAGGAGCGGTCAACCGTCCATCATCCAAGATGCGAGATCGATCGTCCACCCGTTGACACGGTCGCGCCGGTCGCGCACGCTGGACGCAGGTCATGAGCGCCAGCGCATGGTTGTGATGCACAGCCCCGGCTTGCTGGCCGGCAACCCTCCTTCGCGGTGGGGTGCCCCGGGTGACGACCTGGCCGTGGTCGAGGTGACCACGGCAAGCGCGGGGACCGCCGTGCCGATCCGTCGATCCGTCGGCGCGCCGGTGGGTCCCTCTGGATCTCCTGGAGCTGCTGTGCCCCTGACCGACGCTGTGCGTCCCACTCGAACCGTCCGCACCTCGACGCGCGCGCTGCTGCCCGTGCTCGGCGGTGCGACCCAGGTACCGCTCGTCGACGGAACCGCCCGGACCTACGCCAACCTGGACTACGCGGCGAGCACCCCGGCGCTCGCGGCGGTCGCCGCGCGCGTCCACGAGGTCCTCCCTCTCTACGCGAGCGTGCACCGCGGCGCCGGGTACCTGTCGCAGGTGTCGACCGCGCTCTACGAGGCGTCGCGCCAGACGATCGGGCGCTTCGTCGGCGCCCGCGAGGACGACGTCACGATCATCACGCGCAACACGACCGACGCGCTCAACCTGCTGGCCGGGTGCGTGCCGGGCGACGTGCTGGTCCTCGACCTCGAGCATCACGCGAACCTGCTGACCTGGCAGCGTCGCGGAGCCACCGTGCTGACGATCGAGGGCACCGTGGCCGCGACGCTCGACGCCCTCCGCGCCGAGCTCGCCACG
>DATKTF010000280.1:0-4457 GCA_035531255.1 Cellulomonadaceae bacterium | reverse complement strand
ACGTCGACCAGATCGTCGAGACCGTGTGCGCGATCGCCCCGGTGTTCGCGGGGATCAACCTCGAGGACATCTCCGCACCCCGATGCTTCGAGATCGAACGCCGGCTGCGCGAGCGGCTCGACATCCCGGTGTTCCACGACGACCAGCACGGCACCGCGATCGTGGCGCTCGCCGCGCTGACCAACGCGCTCAAGGTCGTCGAGAAGGCGCTGCCCGACGTCCGGATCGTGATGTCCGGTGCCGGCGCCGCGGGGACGGCCGTCCTCACCCTGCTGCTGGCCGCGGGGGCGACGGACGTCGTCGTCGCCGACATCGACGGCGTGATCTACGCCGGCCGCCCGGGCCTCACGGAGCAGCTGGCACGCACCGCCGCCATCACGAACCCGCGCGGGGTCACCGGCACGCTGCGCGCGGCGCTCGCCGACGCCGACGTGTTCATCGGCGTCTCCGCACCGGACGTCATCTCGGGGGAGGACGTCGCCACGATGGCCGACCGGTCGATCGTGTTCGCGATGGCGAACCCGCGGCCGGAGGTCGACCCCGTCGAGGCCGCGAAGTACGCCGCCGTCGTCGGCACCGGCCGGAGCGACTTCGCGAACCAGATCAACAACGTGCTCGCGTTCCCCGGCGTGTTCCGCGGGCTGCTCAACGCGCAGTCGCACACGATCACCGACGCCATGCTGCTCGCGGCGGCCCAGGCGCTCGCCTCGGTGGTCACCGACGAACAGCTCAACCCGACGTACATCGTGCCGAGCGTCTTCAACCCGGAGGTGACGACCGTCGTCGCCGCCGCGGTGGAGAGGGTCGCACGGGCGCAGGCGGCCACGCCGTCGGGCGCCGTCGCCTCGTAGCTGGCGCGCCGTCGCCCTGACCGGTCCGCGTCCGCCGTCGTGCACCGGTCAGGGCGACGGCGCCGCTCCGGCACGACCGTCAGGGCCGTGAGTGGCCCGTGACTGCGCGTCAGCGCGCAGGAGGACACTGGGAGCCCGACGGGGGGCGACATGGCACTGCGGTACGTGGCACGGCAGCCGATCTTCGACCGCACGCTCCGGGTCGTCGGGTACGAGCTGCTCTATCGGACGCGCCCCACCGGTCCGGCGTCCGTGACCGATGACGACGTCGCGACGTTCAGCGTGCTGTACGAGGCGCTCGTCGATCTCGGCCTCGAGTCGACGGTCCAGCAGGCTCGCGCCTGGGTCAACGTCAGCCCGGCGCTGCTCGCAGGCGGTGGACACCGGATGATCGGCGCGGACCGCGTCGTCCTCGAGCTCCTGGAGGGTGCCGACCGCACACCGGAGCTGGCCGACCTCGTCCGAACGGTGCGGGGCGAGGGCTACGTCGTGGCGCTCGACGACTTCGTGGTGGGCGACGGCCGTGACCTCCTGGTCGACCTGGTCGACGTCGTGAAGCTCGAGCTGCCCGCGGTCCCGCCCGGCCGGCTGTCCGCGCACGTCGCCGCGGTGCGTCGACCCGGCGTGACCGTCCTGGTCGAGAAGGTCGAGACGGTCGAGCAGCTCACCGAGGCGATGGCCGCCGGGGCCGATCTCTTCCAGGGCTTCTTCTTCACGCGTCCGCAGGTCCTCTCGACCCGGTCGATCCCGGCCGGGACGCATGCGGTCCTCGCGGTGCTCGCCCGGCTGCACGACCCCACCGCGGAGCCGGCCGACCTCACGGCGCTGGTCGGGACGGACGTCACGCTCGCGCAGAAGGTGCTGCAGTCCGTCAACTCCGGGTTCGCGGCGCTCCAGCACCGCGTCGGCTCCCTGCACCAGGCCGTCGTCCTCCTCGGGTCCGAGCGCCTGCGTCAGCTCGTCACGCTCCTCGTGCTGGCCGGTGCGACCGGCAAGCCTCCCGAGCTGAGCCGTCAGGCGCTGATCCGCGCGGAGATGACGTCCGCACTCCTCGACATCCGGAGCGGCGGCTCCTCGAGCCGGGCGGACCGCGAGTCGGCGTTCACGGTCGGCCTCATGTCGACCCTCGACGCGTTCACCGATCTCCCCCTCGCCGAGGTCGCTGCGCGGCTGTCGCTCGACGACCGCCTGTACGACGCGCTCGTCCACCACGTCGGACCGCTCGGGGACGCGCTCAGCGCCACGCTCGACTACGAGGCGGCGGCGGACGACGACCGGGACGACGCGGTCGTCGAGGCGTACCTGACGGCGGTCCGGCACGCGGACGAACGCTGGGACGCGATCGCCGGCTACTGACGGCCGGGCGGAGCAGCTGGCCGGACGGCGACCGGCTCGTCAGTCCAGGGCCCCGCGCGCGTACTGCGGCTGCCAGCGCGCGTCCGCGACCGGGACACCGAGCGCACGCGCGGCGCTCAACGGCCACCCCGGCTCGCGCAGCGCGACGCGCGCGAGCATCACCGCGTCGGCCGCGCCGTCGGCGATCACGCTCTCCGCATGCTCGGGGGTCGTGATCAGACCGACCGCGGACACCGGGAGACCGGCACCGTCCCTGACGGCGCGTGCGAGCGGCACCTGGTACCCGGGTTCGAGCGGGATGTCCGCCGGGACGTTGCCGCCGCTCGAGACGTCCACGAGATCGACGCCGTGCTCTCGGAGCATCCCGGCGACGACGGTCGTCTCCTCGGTCGTGAGGCCTCCGTCGACCCAGTCGGTCGCGGACACCCGGACGAGGACGGGGTGGTCGTCGGGCCAGACGGCCCGGACGGCGTCGACCGTCTCGACGAGCAGCCGCGCGCGGTTCTCGAGCGGACCGCCGTAGGCATCCTCACGCGCGTTCGACAGCGGAGAGAGGAACTGGTGGAGCAGGTACCCGTGAGCGGCGTGCACCTCGACGACGTCGAAGCCCGCTGCGTCGGCGCGGCGAGCGGCGTCGGCGAACGCCTGCGGGATCGCAGCGATCTGGTCGAGGGTCAGCACCGCGGGCGTGTCGTAGCCCGCGAACGCGACGGCCGACGGTCCGACGGCCGTCCAGCCGCCGATCGGGGTGCCGTCGGCGGGGATGGTTCCGTGCCGGCCGTCCCAGGGGCGGTGGGTCGACGCCTTGCGACCGGCGTGCGCGAGCTGCACGCCGATCAGCGCTCCGCGCTCGTGCACGAACTCCACGACCCGGGACCAGGCCTGGGCCTGGTCGTCGTTCCAGAGACCGACGTCGTACGGGGTGATCCGACCCTCGGGGACCACGGCGGTCGCCTCGGTGAGCAGCAGCCCGAAGCCGCCGATCGCATGCGACCCGAGGTGCACGAGGTGCCAGTCGTTCGGCACGCCGTCGATCGCGGAGTACTGGCACATGGGTGCGAGCCAGACCCGGTTCGGGAAGGTCGTGCCGCGCAGGGTCAGGGGTGCGAAGAGTCGACTCACGCACGTTCCGAACCCCGACACCGGTGCGGACATTCCCCGCTGCCACCTCGGTGCACGGCTCCGCACCCGGAGGCCTGCCAGGATCCCGACGGCGGTCCGGGACCTTCGTGCCTGGCAGGCGCGCCGGATCGGGTGTTGCGGCGCCATTCTTCTCAGTCGCGCGTCCAGTTCGCCGATTGAGGAGAGCATTCGGCTCCACCGACACGAAAGGAGTTGGACGGAATGGCATCGCTGACGTTCCGCGCGGGTCGTCAGACCACCGCGCTCACTCTCGACCGCGTCCTCGACGACGGGCGCAATCCGCTCCGGGCAGCCTTGGACAGCATGAATGCGAACTGCTTCATCGCGACGCCGGACCTCGAGCTCGTCTACCGGAACCGCAAGTCGGAGCAGACCCTCCAGGAGCTCGGCCCCGCGATCCACCGCGCATTCGGCCTGACCGTCGACGAGCTGCTCGGCGGCTCCATCCATCGCTTCCACAAGGATCCGGCGCGCGTCGAACGAATCCTCGCCGACCCGACCGCGCTGCCGAGGACGGCGACCTTCTCGTTCGGCGGGATCACGCTGCGCACGCTGATCAACGCCGTCACGGACTCCTCGGGAACGCGTCTCGGGTACGTCGTGATCTGGGACAACGTGTCCGAGCGCAATGCGGTCGCGGACGCGGCCTTCGCGAGCGTCGAGGCGGCGACCGGCTCCCTCGACGAGATCACCCGCACGATCGACCACGTCGCAGCGTCGACGACCGAGCAGGCCACGACGGCGGCCGCAGCCACCGAGGAGCTGAGAGCCGCCGTGGCGGAGATCGCCCGCTCCTCCAGCGATGCGAACGACCAGTCCGTTCATGCCGTCACGGCGACCGGCGAGGGCGTGCAGAAGCTGCGGGA
Source organism: Cellulomonadaceae bacterium (assembly GCA_035531255.1). Lineage (GTDB taxonomy): Bacteria > Actinomycetota > Actinomycetes > Actinomycetales > Cellulomonadaceae > JAJDFX01. Next base: position 241 of record DATKTF010000280.1, on the reverse strand, counting down.
GCTGCAGCGCTCGACGAGCGAGATCGGCGACTTCCTCCGGCTGATCACCGGCATCGCCGAGCAGACGAAGATGCTCGCGCTCAACGCGACGATCGAGGCGGCGCGGGCCGGCGAGGCCGGGAAGGGATTCGCCGTGGTGGCCGACGAGGTCAAGACGCTCGCCGCAGCCACGGCAGGGTCGATCGGTGACATCGAGGCCCGGATCGAGGCGATCCAGCGAGCCGCCGGTGACGGGGTCCAG
>DATKTF010000279.1:0-4859 GCA_035531255.1 Cellulomonadaceae bacterium | reverse complement strand
GAACACGCCTGAGGCGTCGCACGAGACGATCCCGACCTCGACGGTCTCCAGGAGCGCGTCGGTGAAGCTCTGACGGCGGCCGAGCTCCGCGTGGACCTCGGCCAGCTCGGTCAGCGCGCGGTCGAGGGCGGCCGCGGTGCGATGGCGCCGCGACAGGTGCAGACGGCCGAGCCCCGCCAGGACGCCGAAGCCGATCGCCGCGAGACCTGCCCCGCGGAGCAGCGCGACCAGCTCGGCGCGCGGAAGCAGCGGAGGCACGACGACGGCGGGCAGCGCGAGGACCACCGCGACGGCACCGACGCCGACCCACCGGAGGAGTGCGCGGCGACGTCGATCACGGACGACCGGGCCCTGGTCCCGTTGCTGCATGTCACCTGCCTTCCGTCGGGATGCGACTCGTCGCCGCAGCCCGGCTCCGATGGGCGAGCTGCCTGCCTCACCGGACCGTCGCCGCGTCCACGACAGAGATCGGCCGATCCTGGTGCTCGATGAGAGTCCGTCGGTGCCGACGCCCCTTCCCCAGGGTGCGCCGCCGACGCGGGACGGCGCGGCGGGACACGCGTGTTCCGGCCACGGTTCGGCTGCGGACCTCGCGGAGGTGCCGGGCAGCCGGTCGGCCGTGCGTGTCGCGGTCGGGCTCAGGGAGATGAGAACCTACTCCGACGGTCGTCACGCCGTCCCGTCCACGGCCGCCTGGAGACACGATGATCCGCCGAGGCCTTGCCGGCGCCTTCTGGGCGCTCAGCCGCTGGAAGCCCCGCGTCCGACCGCTCCCCGCGGAGGGTGCCGGGCTCCTCATCGGCGCTCCGCACACGTCGAACTGGGACTTCGTCCTGATGCTGGCGATCACGTGGAAGGCGGGGGTGTCGGCGAAGTTCCTCGGCAAGGACTCGTTGTTCCGGGGACCGTTCGCGCCGCTGTTCCGCGCGCTCGGCGGGATCCCGGTCGATCGGGCCAACCCGCACGGGCTCGTGCGTGACCTGGTCGCGCGCATGGCAGCCGGCGAGCAGTTCTACCTCGTGGTGACGCCGGAGGGGACCCGGGGGAAGACGCAGTTCTGGAAGTCGGGCTTCTACTACATCGCCCAGGAGACGGGGCTCCCGGTGACGCTCGGCTTCGTCGATCGCGCGACGATGACCACAGGTCTCGGGCCGACGATCCGACTGACGGGTGACAAGCCGGCAGACATGGACCTGATCCGCGCGTTCTACGCGGACAAGCACGGGGTGCGGCCGGAGCTCGCCGGCGAACCCCGGTTGCGGGACGAGCGACGGCGCTGACGGCGCGGTCGCGGTCGCTGCCCGGTCCCGCGGGCCGCAGCGTCGCGGTCGAGGGGGACTCCGGGCAGTACGAGTGAGTCCCCCTGCGCCTCACTCGTACCACCCCGTCCCGTGCCGCTGCCAGGTGCCTGCCGTGGACCCGCCATGTGCCCACCACGGAGTAAATGTCCGGATCGTTGGACCGATCACGCGGCGGCTCGCGTGATCCGCGTCACATCTGCGTGATCCCTACCGCACAAGGGGGACGAGGGATCACATCGGTGGTATTCGCTCGAGCGGGTGAAAATCGGGCGTACGGCATCGAAGCCCCCAGCCAAACCCTTGTCTCCGGGGGAGATGCGGCTAACCTCGAAGTGTCAGCGACAAGGGCAAACTCGCCGTGAGGCGGGGACGCAAAGCCACGGGACCCCCAGGGTCAGCCGGGCCACCGAACGAAGGACGCTCGCATGGACCAGTACGGGATCTTCGAGTCGATCGAGTCGTCGAGTCGTCGCAACGACGCTCCGCAGTCCTACCGGGCACCCGAGGCCGCCGTCTTCCCGATGGTGCGCCTTCAGGCGTGGGCCGGTCTGGCGGCGGCTCTCGCAAGCCGCATCGACTACGTCCCGGCGCAGCGCGACTACCTCGTCCGGGGCTGAGCGACAGCGCATCGGACGGTTCACGCGTGGCGTTCCGGTCGCGCGTGCCCGTCACGCGATGCTGGAACGACGGATGGGGAACGCCGTCAGAGCTCGCCTGATCGCTGCAGGATGCGCATCGACGCCCAGCCCAGCGGCACGCGTAGCCAGAACGTCAGCACCCGGAACAGCACGGCGACCGAGGTCGCCACACCGAGGTTGATGCCACCCACGCCGCCGAGAAGCGCGATGAGCGCGCCGTCGATCGACCCGAGCCCGCCGGGCATCGGGATGATCGCACCGGCAGCGTTGCCTCCGAGGTAGATCACGGCCACCTGCACGAGGCTGAGGCTCTGGCCGAACGCCGCCAGGGCGGACTCGAGAGCGAACACGTAGCCCATCGTCATCACGACGTTCCCGGTGAAGCCGAGAGCGAGCCGTCCGGGCTGACCCACGATCTCGATGAGCCGGGGCCACGTCTGCTGGAGCGTCGGCACGGTCCGGGTGGCGACCCAGCGTCGGACCCGGGGAACGAGGAAGGCCGAGGCCACCAGGACGACCACGATCGCGACCGCGACGAGAGTGGTCGTCGTGGGGGCGAACTTGGCCGCCTCGTTGGTGCCGGAGGCGATCGACAGGACCACCAGGAGCGCGATCGTCACGACGAACTGCGACACCTGCACGAGGGCGACCGTCGCGACCGCCAGCGAGGCCGTGACTCCCCGCCGCGTCAACATCCTCATGTTGAGGGCGGCGGGCCCGACCCCCGCGGGCGCCGCGAGCGCGATGAACGTCGCGGCGGTCTGGACCAGGATGGTGCGCCACAGGGGCAGCTTGACCGGCGAGAACGCCACCAGGGTGAGGGCCGCACCGACGAGCGTCACGACCCCCAGGGCGAACGCGACCACGCTCCATCGCCAGTCGCTGTGTGCGAGCGCCTGGCTGATCTGGGTGACGTTGACCGACGTGAGCACGACGACGACGGCGATCGACGTCAGGATCACGGTCAGCACGGCGCGCGCCCCGAGTCGCACCAACCGCTCTGGCTCGATGCTCGCCTCCGGGAGCTGCTCGACCAGGGCGGCCCGCAGCTCCGCGAGGACCCTCTTCTGGGCGCGGATCTCGTCGCGGGTGCGCCGGGGCAGCGCGATCGTCTGCAGCAACGGGCCGATCGAGGCGATGTCGGAGCTCGGGAGGATCGCGGTGGCCGACGCGAGCGCGCGCCGCGCCCCGACGCGCACCGCCAGCATCGCGACCATCTGCGTCAGATCCATCCGGCGGGCGAGGTCCGACGACGCGACGTCGCCCGAGTCCCAGCCGGTGACCCAGACCTCGGGCACGGCCACCATCGGGTCGCAGACCAGCACGGTGGCCGACGTCAGTGCGCGGTGCGCGATCCCGGCCGCATGGGCGAGCCGCACCTGGTCCCACACGGCCTGCAGCACGGTGTCGGTGATCTGCTCGGGAGCGAGCTCGCTGAGCGGGACCGCCCCCTCCGGGTGCTCCTGGACGAAGAGCATCGACGCGTCCGCCTCGGCGACCGCGAGGAGCTGAGGCGTGCGGACGCCGGCGGCGCGTGCCGCATACGCGAGCAGGGCGGCCCGCTCGGCAGCCTGCCGCAGGGAGACGACGGTGCGCCCGTCGATGCCGCGCATGCGCAGCGACCGCCACAGTCGGCTGAGCACGCCGATCACCTGCCGGTCGCCGTCCATCACGACGACCTCGAGGAGGCGGTCCCCGGACGTGGTCATCTCGTAGACGCGGTTCCCGCCGAGCCGGGTGGACGCGAGGGCGCTGAGCCCGTGGGAGGCGCCGGCCTCGTCGTCGTCGGCGTGCTCGCCATCGCGCACGCGCGAGAGGCGCACGGGCTCGAAGCCGGCCCGGCGGATCCCGGCGACCAGCGCCGCACCGTACGCGCGCTCCGACTGGACTCCTGACACGTAGCGCACACCGAGGCCGGCGAGCCGGCCGGCGAGGACCGCGACGGCCGCCCCGGTGAGCGACACCTGACCCGTGATCAGGACGACCCCGAGGGCGACCCACAGCACGTTCCACGACCAGGCCACCGTGCGGCGTCGGGCACGCGACCCGGCCGCGGTGACCAGCCCGGCGATGGCGCTCATGTATCCCGGGACGGTCACCGTCCATCGCCCGTTGAGGTACACGGACATGCCACGGACCAGCTCGGCCGAGCCGAACGTGACGATGCCCCACGTCAGGAGGGCGCCGACGAGGAGCCCGACGAACCCGGCCGCGAGCGCCTCGAGCACCTGGCGCCACAGACGCCGCGCCGACAGCTCGATCAGCACGGTCGCCGGCAGGATGAGCGTGACCAGGCCCTCGAGGACGGCGATCGGCACGATGAGGATCGACCGGAGGACCGTCGCGACGTTGCGCACGTCGGCCGTGACGCCGGTGGTCGTGCCGTGCGCGTACACCGCGAGGAGCATCATCAGCGCGATCGCGAGCGTGCACAGCACCGCGTTGAGCAGGTCGCTCGGGTGGTGGACCCGGACCTCGGGCGTGTCGACGATCTCGACACCGTGCGCGCTCAGGGGATCCACCGGGAGCTGGATCGTCGGGACCGCCGTCCGGCGAGCCCCGCGAGGGCTCGGTACGGCGTCGTCAGGCATGAGGGCGAGTCTAGAGCGCGCCATCAGCCGTACAGGGGCGGAACGACCGCTCCCGCCGTGCGGGCACGTCACACGACGTTCGTGATCAGTCGGTGTCGAGGAGACCGTGCACCACGAGGTCGTCGCGGACCCCGGCGCGTTCGACGGCGCTGCGCAGCACACCCTCCTCGCGGAACCCGGCAGCGATCGCGACGGCGCGCGATCCGACGTTGGGTGCGGCGGCCCGGAGCTCGACGCGGGCGAACCCGAGCTCGAAGGCCCAGGCCGCGATCGCGACGGTCGAGGCGGTCGCGACACCGCGGCGACGGGCCCACGGTGCCACCCAGTAA
>DATKTF010000278.1:0-14072 GCA_035531255.1 Cellulomonadaceae bacterium | reverse complement strand
GCGTCGACGACCCCACCGACTCATCGGGGAGGCGGCTACTGACGCTCCGCCAGGACGACGCTGGCTCGCCCGGTCATGGCCGCCCTCCGCGGACATGCCGAGTTGAGGGCGGCTACGCTCGCCCGGTCATGCCGCGTCGAGGCGTGGAGATCCGGATCCGTGAGGGCGTGCCTGGCGCTGAGTGGACCTGCTCGCCGGGCCGCTCACACCGCGGCGTTGGACATCGGGGCCGTCGGTGCCTCACGCGTGGGTCCGGCGCCCTTGACGACGAGCCAGAGCGCGAGGCCGAGCTCGGCGACGAAGCCCACCACCCACGCCGGGTAGCTGATCGCGGGGTACTCCGGCGCGAGGAACGCCTGGAGGAACCACACGAGGACTCCGACGCCGTCGAGGATCAGGAGCCAGCCCAGGAAGCGTGGGAGAAACCCGGAGCGCAGGACGAGCCGGCCGAGCGGGAAGAGCCAAGCGGAGAAGAACAGCTGGGCCATGACAAAGCCGGCCTGAAACGTCGCGACCGCGAGAGCACCCAAGCCGTCGAGCCCGGTCACTCCCAGCGAGCTGTCCCCTTGTGCCAGGACGGTGAGCAGCGGGAGGTAGCTGGCGCACTGCACGGCCACCCCGACCGCGTTGAGGACGAGGAACAGCAGGGCCAGCGTCTCGTCTACCGGGCGCAGGAGCGCATAGAGAGCCCATGCCGTGAGCGCGAACAGCAGAGCGGATCCGAGTGCCGCAACGAGTCCGAGCCGGAACATCGCCTCGTCGTCGGCGATCGTTGCCTGCAGCGTCTCCGCATCGCTCAAACCAATGTGCCCCAGCAGGCTGGCGACGATGTTCAAGAAGATGTAGATCAGGTACAGGCCGCCCGCCCGTCTAGCCATGGTGGTGCGTGCAGCCGGGGATGCGGTGACGGTCGTCATGTCTTGGTCTCCCTCCTGGTCCGCCCGCGGTGACGGCTGCGCCGTGGGCGTCCGTCGCCCGTGACCGAGCCGATGGTGACCGAGAGGGCGAGAATGCGGATCACGTTGAACTCTGTGGCCACCAACAGCCAGCGGGCGGGGTCGTCCGCGCCCGAACCCAACTTCGCTGGAAGCTCGAGGCCGATCGTCACGACGACAAGGGCGACCGCACCCAACAGCACAGCCTTGGTGAGTGGGCCGGCCCCGGGGATCTTCGCCGGGTGGTGAACGAGCAGGAAGGCCACCGCGCCGCCCAGAACGAGCCCGCCCGCCGCCGCCGCCGCCAGCATCGGCACATAGGCGATCCCCACGGCGGACCGGTAGGCAGCGGCAACCGGTGTCGCCGAAATGGCGAGGTTCGCCAGCCAGAACGCGGCCGCCCCCGCCAGCGCGGGCGCTCGCCACTCGCCCCTCATCCGCACTACCGGCCTCAGCCTCCGCTGACCGGGCGACGGAACGCCGATGACGTTCATGCTCGCTCTCCAACGGGACAGGGCTACCGCCCATCCCGGACCAAGCATCCCACCAGGCTCCCCCCAGTGCCCGTCGCCTTGTCGACAGCATTCCGCCCCGTGATCGCCGGACACGGGTCGTGGTGGCGACGCCCGTAGCCGCGTTGAGGGCAGCTACGCTCGCCCGGATCTGCTGTCGATACGGTGCACCGGAAAGCCGAGCGGCACCTGACGCCTAGGCTGCGCGAGTGCCGACTGCGTCGATCGAGGTCTATGTCGCTGCGTTTGTCGCGAGGTGTAATGCCATGCGGCACCCCGCATGCCAGATGGTGAACGAGCCGGGCGTGCATGGCTTGTTGTCCTTCTCCGACGATTCCCCTGCCCGGCTGTTGGTGACCGACGACACGGCTGAGGACGTGCTCACCGCCCTGCTGCCGAGCATCGGGGCCGGCGCGATCAGCATCTTCGCTGCGGCCCCTCGGTGCACCGAGCTCGTCACGAACCACCAGGGCTGGCAGCCGAAGGCGGTGACGGCGATGATCAACAGCGACCTGCGGGCTGTGCCTGAGGGCCCACTGCCGAGCGGATTGACGTTGCGGCCGGTACGGCGCCTTGCCGAGGACCCGACCGACGCAGTACCGCTGAAGGACGCGCTCGCCGCGGTCAGGTTGGCGAATCCCTCGATCGACGACGCCCCGCAGGCGCTCGCCGAGCACCTGCGCTCGTTGCCACCCACGACGCGGCTGTTCGCGGCAGTCGACGACGACGGCGTGGTGCGCGCGACCTCCGGCTTCGGGACGTTCGGTGCGCAGGGGACCGTGTTCTTCGTCAATACCGATCCGAGCTGGCGCCACCGCGGCATCGGGCAGGCGATGACCGCCGCGGCGCTGCGCTCAGCACGCCACGCCGGAGCATCGCAGGCCTGCCTCGACGCGAGTGACGCCGCCATCTCGATCTACCTGCGCCTCGGGTTCGAGATCGTCGCACGGTCGACGCAGTTCTTCCGCGCCGGCTGACCGCCGCACACGCCCCCACCGGAACCGGGTCGCGCGCGCCCCGGCAACCGCGCCTCAGGCAAACGACTGCTACTGACGACCACACAGCACGGTGAGCGACGACGTCACGTTCTCCCGAGCACACCCCCGGGCAACACCCGGATCTGCCGCTGTCGACGCTCGTAGCCGACGTGCGGACATTGGTGAATGTCGTGGTTGAGCTGGGAGGCGAAGACGCGTGGCGCAGGCATGCCCAAGTCCGTGGCGGAGTCACTCGGCGTCTATAGGGAACGGCTCCACCCGCAGGGAAGTCCGGTGGGCATCGACGGGTGGTGGGACGTCTCTGACGAGGAGTCAGCCCGTGCCCCAGTTGCGGACACGAACGCACAACTGGATCGGGCCGGTTGGCCGGTGTTGGAGCGCATGTTCTCTCGTGACGCGATGATGGCGCATCTGCGCGATGACCCAGCGCGAACACGCCAAGCGGTTCGACGCGTGGGTTCGCACCGAGGCCGCCACGGCGTGATCTGAACGCACGGTAGCCGCGCCGAGCGCCGCTACGCTCGATGGCTCAACGATGCGACGGAGAGTGATATCGGATGAGCAGCGCCCTTCCGCTGCCCCGGGCCGTGACGGGAACCGCCCCGTGGATCGCGGCCGCCCGGGCGAGGGAGTCGGCTCGGTCCGACGCGCTGTTCACAGACCCGTGGGCAGCCGACCTTGCGGGGAAGGAGGGTCGCGACCGGCTCGCGGCCTCCGAACGCGCTTCCGGGCAGGAGAACCCGTTCCTCCCTGTGCGAACGAGATTCTTCGACGACCTGCTCACCGCCGCGACCTGGGCCGAGCAGATCGTGCTGCTCGGCGCTGGGATGGACACCCGCGCGTATCGCCTGGATCTGCACGCGGACACGGTCGTCTTCGAGCTGGACGCCCCAGAAGTCTTCGCCGCCAAGCGCATCGTGCTCGACGCCGTCGCGCCGAGGTGCCAACGCCGCGAGGTCCACGCCGATCTCGCCGGTGAGTGGGAACCCGCCCTCCGCGACGCCGGCTTCGACCCGGCGCGAGGCACCGTCTGGCTCGCCGAGGGCCTGTTGTTCTACCTCACCGAGGCCGCGGTCGGTCGCGTCCTGGGCACCTCCGCGCAGGCCTGCCGGGCACGGGCCCTCTTCGCCGCAGACATCTTCGGCACCGGCCTGCTCACCCTGCCGGGAATGCAGCCCCTCGTCGAACACCGCCGCAGCTCGAACACGGCGCTACCGTTCTGCACCGACCAGCCGAGAGAGCTGCTGAGCGCCCACAGGTGGCGCACCGACGATCTGATTCGCCTCGGGCAGCCCGAGGCGAACTTCGGCCGACTCCCCACGGTCGCCCCCGATGCGGATCGTGCACACGACCCCACGATGCGCACCTACCTCGCCATCGGCGTCAGGAACGACTAGCGTCCCGCTCCTGCACACGCTCACGACGTCGCCCCCGCGGACAGAACCGTTGCACGCTCATCCCACTGTCCGGCGCTGCGGGTGTCAGGCGGGGTTTCGCACCGCGTGGCGGACGTGAACCACGCCGTTGTCGAATCGTCGGTGATCAAGCAGCTCGAGGTCGAGTCGTACGCCTCGAGGTAGCGCCGGCTTGCCGCCGCCGACGAGGACCGGGTACAGCAGCAGCACGCACTCGTCGACCAGACCGTGCCGGAAGGCCTCCGCCGCGATCCCCGCGCCTCCGATGCTCACGTCCGAGCCGGAGGTCTCCTTGAGCCGTCGCACCGCCTCGGGCTCGAACTGCCGCTCGATCCTCGTGCGCGCGGTCGAGACGCCGGTCAGTGAGGAGGAGTAGACGACCTTGTCGGCGTCACGCCAGATCTCGGCATACTCACGGACCACCACGGGCTGGTCCGTCAACCAGTCGTCGGTCTCCCAGACACGCATCGTCTCGTACATGCGTCGCCCGTACAGCGACGTGCCGATGTGCCGCTCGTGCTCGTTCCAGAACGCGTGCACCTCCTGGTCAGGCACGGACCAGTCGAACGAACCCGTCTCGTCCTCCAGGAATCCGTCGAGCGAGATGTTGGCCGCGTAGATCAGCTTGCCCATGGTGCCCTCCGTTCGGACGAGGGCAACAGAATGCAGCGACGCGCCGACACCGGCAACACGTTCGATGGTGAGATCACCGAACCCGCCGCAGAAGAGAAGGGCCCAGGGCACCGCCGCCGCCGGTGGGCGGCCTGCCCCTTCGTGCGATCGAAGCCCCTGAGCGAGCGTGCCGGCGAGGCGGCTGCGAGCCCGCCGACCACGGCTGGCGACGGTTCTTGCGGCTGAACCTGGTCAGCGGGTTCCTCGTCACGCGGCCGCTGATCTGGATCGCGCTCCGCTCCCGGCGAGCGGCGCGGGTGACCACCGCGCGAGGGACGCCACCTCGCCAGCTGTGCCCCAGTCGGGTTGAACGTCGCCTCCCACGGTTGGCGCCCGGGCGGCGCGACCGTCCGCTCATGCCGGCGGATGCCTCGCCGGGCCGGCGCGGTGGAGGCTGGTTCTATGCTGCGACGAAGGGGTGCCCGCTTGCACCGGTCGCACGGGTTCGCGCGGAGCCAGGGAGATGGTGACCGGTGGAAGACACGAGGTTGGGGCGGTCGGGTCTCCGGGTCAGTCGCGTGGGACTGGGATGCATGAGCTACGGCGTGGCCGCCGCCGGGATGCACCAGTGGACTCTCGACGAGGACGCGGCGGCGGCGTTCTTCCGCCAGGCGGTCGAGCTCGGCGTCACCTTCTGGGACACCGCGAACGTCTACCAGGGCGGCACGTCCGAGGAGTTCGTGGGGCGCGCGATCCGGCGCTGGTCCCGACGCGAGGACATCGTCCTGGCGACCAAGGTGCACGGGACGATGCACGAGGGCCCGGGCGGCAGCGGCCTTTCGCGCAAGGCGATCCTCGAGCAGCTTGACGCCTCGCTGCGTCGCCTGGACACCGACTACGTCGACGTCTACTACATCCACCGGTTCGACGACGACGTGCCGGTCGAGGAGACGATGGAGACGCTGCACGACGTCGTGAAGGCGGGCAAGGTCCGCTACCTCGGCGCCTCCTCGATGTGGGCATGGCAGTTCGCCAAGCTCCAGCACGCTGCGCACCTGAACGGCTGGACCCCCTTCGTCGCGATGCAGGATCAGTACAACGTCCTGCGGCGTGAGGAGGAGCGGGACATGATCCCGCTGTGCCTGGACCAGGGCGTCGGGCTCACGCCCTACTCCCCCCTGGCCAAGGGTCGAGCCGCGCGTCCGTGGGGCCAGCAGACCGCGCGGTCCTCGACCGACACGGTGGCCAAGGTATTCGACCGGGATGTCGACAAGGCCGTGGTCGACGCAATCGAGCGCGTAGCCGACGCTCGCGGGACGTCCATGGCCCAGGTCGCCCTGGCATGGCTCCTGTCCAAGCCGGTGGCCTCCTGCCCGATCGTCGGAGCCACCAGGCCGAACCACCTGATCGACGCCGTCGCGGCGCTCGACGTGCACCTCACACCCGACGAGGTGGCGGCCCTGGAGGAGCCGTACACCACCCAGGACAACTACTGGTGGTGACAGAGCTTGACACTGAGGCGGACAACACCAGTCGGGGTGCGCCCCGTGCCGTTCCTCGTGACGGCCCGGTCACGTAGCCGCGTTGAGGGCGGCTACGCTCGCCCGCTCATGGCTCGCGCGCTCCGCGCTTGTGCCGATCAGCGCTCTGCGCGGTGGGCTGCACGGTCGTGCCCGCGCGTGCCGCCGCCCTTCGTCGCCACCAGGGCCCGTTGGCTGCGATGCTCCGGGACGTTCACGGCGCCAGGTCGCCGGTCCCGGTCCGGAGGTAGTGGTCGACGCGTCTCCAAGCGGGAGATGCACCATTGATCATGTCCTGCATCAGCCGGGGAATGGGCGAGTCGACAGGTGGCTCAGGCGCTGGTTGGTCGGAGTAGCGGTCGTGGGCGATCCGGAGGATGCGGCCCGCCAGGTGCTTCAGGTCGGGGTCGTCGGGATCGAGGCCACGAGCACTGTCGTAGTCGCGGTAGACCTGCTGCACCTCGGGCAGGGTCTTGGCCTCGTGCTGCTCGGCCAGCAACAGTGCCGCGGACTGGGGGTGGGTGGCGAACGCGAGGAGCCATAGGTCGCGTTCCATGCCGATCCACTGTGCGCTGAGCCCGATCTGCGCGAGTAGGTCCAGGTAGTCCTGCACACCCGGGGGCAAGCCGGATCGGGGGACGGCTAGGCCGCGCAGGCGGCGCCGGGTCTCGTGGAGGCGCGTGACCTGTCGCTCCAGGTCGTCATCGATCCGTTCGAGCGCCGCGACTCGTTCCTGGGGGCCGGCCGTGAGCAGCGCCGGGATCTGCGCGAGGGGTACGCCGGCCTCGGCCAGCGCGCGGATCTTCACCAGGGCGATGGCGTCTGCGGCCGCGTAGCGCCGATAGCCCGAGGCGTCCCGCGCTGGCTCAACGAGCAGGCCGATCGTGTGATAGAAGCGCACGGTCTTCGCCGAGACGCCCGTGTAGCTAGCCAGCTGCCCGATCGTCAGCACCGATCCTCCTGGGCTTGACCTTCCAGTAGATGGAAGGTTGCAGACTCAGGGTATGTCAGACAACGCACCGGTCGAGCCCGCCGGCCAGTCCGATCGCGACGCTCTGCGGGATCTCGCCGACGCCGGCAACGAGGCCGCACTCGACAGGCTCGCCGAGCTCGCGCACGAGCGAGACGACGTGGACGAACTCGACGAACTCCTCGGCGAAGGGTGCGAACTAGCCGGAAGACACCTCGCCAGCCGAGCCGTCGCCAGGCGGGATCTCCGCGCGCTGCAACGGCTTGCGGACGAAGGCGTCGAGCAGGCGCAAGAGGCGCTGGACGACCTCCTCCGCCCATGACTGCTCATGGCCGCTGTACGGGCTCCTGCCGATGGGTGTTCGGGTGTGTCACGAGCCATCGCCTGGTCTGATGTCCCTGGGCGCTGCCCTCAATGGTTGACGGCGTCTGCGATCTGCCGTGCGGCCTGGGCGGGCGTGAGGTCATTGGTGTCGATGACCTCCGCCTCGTCGTGCAGCCAGGTACGGGCCGCCTCGGCGTAGGACTCGAGGTACGTGAGACGGAACAGGGAGGGGCCAAGACGTGCGTCCCCCTCGATGCGCCCGCGGAGGGTGCCCTGGTCCGCGTGGAGGACGAAGTGCCGTACCGGGATGCCATGGTGGGCGAGGCCCGTGCTGATCTCGCGCCAGTACTGCTCGACCAGGACGGTCATCGGCATCACCAGTGTGCCGCCGGTGTAGTCGAGTATGAGGCGGGCGGTCTCGACCACGAGCGGCCGCCACGGCGGCCAGTGCTGGAAGTTGTCCGTCTCGGGCAGTCCCGGCGTGATGTCCATCAGCGTCTCACCGACCTTCTCGGCGTCGAACACCCGCGAATCCGGGATCAGCTGCTGCACGAGTGCACCGGTCGTCGTCTTGCCTGCGCCGTGGGTGCCGTTGAGCCATACGATCACGCGACCCGACGCTAGCAGCGCGTGCGGCCGATACCCGCTCATGCCGCCCATCGGGCATGCTTGCCGAGATGAGTGCGCGTGATCAGGTGTGGATGGCTCCAGTGATCCAGCCATGCCAGAACGTCCTGAGCGAGTCGGCCAATACCGTGGCGTCCCCGCCTATAGGTGACCGGCACGCCACGTCGTGCTCTCCAGCGCAGTCGAGAACACGATCTGCGGTCAGGAGGAGATCCCGAAGGCCCGCCGGGAAGGTGCTTCCGAGCCGTGCCTCGGCCTCCGAGATCAAGGCCGGCGTCGAAGGTGGGTACAGGTCGAACCCGTCTACCTCACGCCAGTCCCTCGCGGGCATGGGCAGCATGCTGTCATTGCAGTCACCCGATGGATGTCCGGTTGTGGCTGTCGGGGCGGGGACGCTCGCCGGGTCATGGCTGAGCAGCACTGCGGGACCGCGTTGCGCGCACGCGCCGAGATGGAGATGGAGATGGAGATGGCCTGCGGCTAGAGCTGGAGGTGGAGGCGCACGGCGTCGTCGAGCTGAGCCATCAGGTGAGTGGGAATGCGGCCGATCACGTGGCCGAGGCGTTCGCCGGACACCGACCTGACCTGTTCGGCTTGCGCCTTGGAGTCGACTCGAATCCCCGACTCGTCGGCTGGCAGGAACACCTGGAAGGGGAATACGCGGTCAACGGCGCTCGTCACCGGGACAACGGTGACCACGCCGCGACCAAGTCGTGCGGCGGCGGCGTAGGACTCCTCGAGCTCAGGGTCGCCCAGGAGTCGGATCGCCTGTTGGATCGCCGCCGAACGAGACGTGAGCCCGGCCGAGCAGGCGTGCCTATCGTGCGGTCGCGTCGATCTCGGCTCGCCGCGCTTGGACGATGCGCCGCACGAGGGCGTCGGGCAGCTGGTGGTGCGCCGAGTAGTGGATGCTCCCGGTGGTGGTGTCGAAGTCGCTCAGCGCTTCCAGGACGGAGGCGACGACCGCGCCGCTGTAGGGGTAGAGCGACAGGAACTGCTTCGTGCGTACCGTCGCGATGAGGCCCTTGCCACGGTAGAGCAGCGCGGCCATGGCGTAGCTGGTACCGTCCTGCGCTTCGGGCACGACGTCACGGGCGATCGCGAACACGCGCTGGAGCGCGTCCCGATCCGCCCCGTCGATCGTGCTGAGATACGCGTCGACCTCGCCCACGCCTCGAGGCTACTCGCGCGTGGTCGGGCCCACCGAGGGCGGTGTCGGCCACCGCGTTCCTCCGCTCAGTCGTGGTCGACGATCTCGACGCGCTCAGGACCGGCGGCGGTCCGCAGCTGCTCGGACCGGGCCTCCGGAACGGCCTGATCGTCCGCCTCCGTGCGACGCGACGCGCCACCGGTTCAGCGCGATGGAGGCACGGGCACCGCGCGCTGCCCGTTCGTGCCCGGATCGACGGTCCTGGTGACGGGCGCGTCCGCGACCAGGACGATCCCGGCAGGAGACGCGAGGGCCCGGCAGGACGTGACCGTCAGACGCTGACCGGCAGCGGCAGCCGGGACTCGTCCGTGACAAGGGTGAGGTGATCCGCAGGCTCCTTCGACCCGTGCGTCGAGGCGCGCAACGCCCAGAGGATCGTCGCGAGGTCCACGAACTCCTGGAGCCCCGCGCCGACGATCGCCGGGATCCACCCGAAGGCGGCGAGCACCATGAGCGCGAGGCTCATCACGACGCCGATGCCGATCGCCTGCATCGCGACCGAGACCGTCCGCTGCCCGATGCCGACCGCCTTCGCGGTCCGGTAGACGTCGTCGAGCATGATCACCACGTCCGCCGACTCGCTCGCGGCCGTGGAGCCGCGGGCCCCCATCGCGATGCCGACGTCGGCCGCGGCGAGCACGGGCGCGTCGTTCACCCCGTCGCCGACCATCATCACCGGTCGGGCGTCGAGCGACGCGACCGCGTGCACCTTGTCCTTCGGCAGGCAGTTCGCCCGGACGTCGTCGACACCGAGGTCGGCGGCGACGTGGCGCGCGGTGGTCTCGGCGTCGCCGGTCAGCATGACGACGGTCCTCACGCCGAGCCGGTGCAGCTCGGCCAAGGTCTGGCGAGCCTCCGGCCGCACCCGGTCGGAGAGCAGGATCGCGCCCGCGTACTCGCCGTCGACCCCGACGTAGACGCCCATCTGTCCCGGGGCGAGGGCGACGGGCGCGATCGTGCCGGAGACGAGCCGCTCGGCGACGAACGCGGCCTTGCCGACGACGACGGCCCGGCCGTCGACCATCGCGGACACGCCGTGCGCCGTCGTCTCGTGCACGTCGTGACCTTCGCTGAGCGCCTCATCCGTCGCTGCGGCGGCCGCGACGATCGACGCGGCGAGCGCGTGGCCCGAGTACTGCTCGACGCTCGCGGCCAGGCGCAGCAGCTCCGTGGTCTCGACGCCGTCCGTGCTCACGACGGCCACGACCTCCGGGGTACCTCGCGTGAGGGTGCCGGTCTTGTCGAATGCGGCGGTCCGGATCCGCGCGAGACGTTCGAGCGTGCCACCGTTCTTGACGATGATCCCGTTCTTGGCGGCGCGGGACATGCCGGCCATGAAGGCGACCGGCGTCGCGATGAGCAGCGGGCACGGCGTCGCGACGACCAGCACCTCGGCGAACCGGATGCCCTCCCCGGAGATCGCCCACGCGACCCCGGCGATCACGAACGACACGAGGGTGAACGGCACCGCGACCCGGTCGGCGAGCCGCACGAACGGGGCCTTGGACTCCGAGGCCTCCCGGACCAGCGCGATGATCGTCTGGTACTGGGAGTCGGCCGCCGTGGCCGTCGCCCGGACACGCACCCCCGAGGGGCCGTTGACGGAGCCTGACATCAGCGCGTCGTCGCGCACGTGCTCGACCGGCATCGACTCCCCGGTGAGCGACGACTCGTCGAAGGACGCAGCGTCGGTCAGCAGCACGCAGTCGACGGGGACGACCTGCCCCGGCTTCACCATCAGCTCGTTGCCGACCGCGACCGCGTCGATGTCGACGTCCTCGACGGTGCCGTCCTCGGTGACCCGGTGCGCGATGCGCGGGGCGCGCTCGAGCAGGGCGCTCAGCTCACGGCGCGCGCGACCGGCCGCGTAGTCCTCCAGCGCGGCACCGCCGGTCAGCATGAGGACGACGACGACGGACGCCCAGTACTCCCCGACGACCACGGTCGAGACGATCGCGGTGACGGCGAGGATGTCGATCCCCCAGGTCCCGTGCCGGATGTCGTCGATCATGCCGCGCGTCTGGACCGCGGCGATCACGAGGGCATACACGCTCAGCAGCCACCGGGTCCCGTCGGGGAACCCGGCGACGGCGACGACCCCACCGAGGATCCCGACCAGGAGCGTCGTGGCGACCAGCGGGTAGGTGCGCGCGGCTGTGCGGATGCGGTCCATGGTGTCCGGTTTACCGCTCTGGACGGGGTCACCGCCAGCAAGGAAAGGCTCTACTGAGCGGATCCTGGGGAGTCCGACGCGCCCGAGGACGGGGCCGCGGGGGACGTCCTGACGCGTGGCGGAGCGGTCGCTGGACCGTCGGTCCGAAGGCCGGTCCGGGGGTCGGCCTGAGGGTCGATCCGGCAGAGCGTGAGCACCGCGGCGAGGCCCTCCGGCGTGCCCGGCCAGCTCCGCTCGAGAGCCTGGTGACCGGCGCGTCGTGCGACCGACCGCAGGACGAGCGCGACGACCACGGCGTCGTCCGCGTAACCGAGCACGGGCACGGCGTCAGGCACCAGGTCGAACGGCAGCGCCAGGTAGCCGAGGAGCAGCCACAACCGGACGCGCACACCGCGGGGCAGGTCGCGATCCGCGGCGAGCCGCCGGACGAGCCGCAGGATGTCGGGCAGCAGCCGCAGGAGCCCTCGGAGCGTCGACCGGTCCGGCAGCGCGAACCAGAGCACGACGACGAGCGACACCCACACGAGCAGCAGGCCGCCGACGACGCCGAGCGCCACGTCCCATCCGCTCGGCAGGGCCGGGAGCCCGACCCGGCCCATCAGCCCGGTCATCGCACGCGCCGACTCGACGAGCCCGTCCGGCGCGCGACCGTCCACCGTGCGCCCGTCGCGATCACGGACGGAGCGTCCGCTGCCACGCGACGATCCGGTCGACCGCCTCGCCGACGACCTCGACCGACGACGCGAACGACAAACGCACCCAGTCCGCGCCGTCGACGCCGTCGAAGTCGGTGCCGGGCGTCAGCGCGACGCCCGCCTCGTCCAGGGCGCGCGCGCACCACGTCCGCGAGTCGAGACCGGTCGCGGAGACGTCCGCATACAGGTAGAACGCGCCGTCCGCCGGGGCGATCCGGGTCCAGCCGAGCTCCGGGAGCCGGTCGAGGAGCAGCCGGCGCGCGTCTGCGTAGCGGGCGACGTTCGCGGCCGCCGCGGCGTATCCCGCCTCGCTGAACGCCGCGACGCCCGCATGCTGCGCGAGAGCCGGCGGGCACAGCGCGACGTTGCCCGCGAGCGCGTCGACCGGGACCACGAGGTCGTCGGGGAGCAGCAGCCAACCGAGCCGCCACCCGGTCATCGCCCAGTACTTCGAGAACGAGTTCACGACGACGGCACCTGTCCCGAGGTGGTGGGCAGCCGTCGCCGCCGGCTCACCGTACGTGATGCCGTGGTAGATCTCGTCGCTGATCAGGCGCACGCCGTGGGCGCTGCACCAGGACGCGAGGTCCGCGAGCGCCCCGGCGCCGATCATCGTGCCGGTCGGGTTCGCCGGGCTCGCGACCACCAGACCGTCGACCGGCACGTCGAGCGCGTCCAGCTGCGCGGCGGTCGGCTGGTACCGGGTCTCCGGACCGCAGGGCAGCTCGACGACCTCGCAGCCCAGCGCCGTCAGGATGTTCTTGTATGCCGGGTAGCCGGGCCGGGCGAGCGCGACCCGGTCGCCGACGTCGAACGCCGCGAGGAACGCGAGCATGAAGCCGCCCGACGAGCCGGTCGTGACGGCGACCCGGGACGGGTCGACGTCGACGCCGTACCAGCGCGCGTAGTGGGTGGCGATCTCGGCCCGCAGCGGCGGAGCCCCCATCGACTCGGTGTAGCCGAGGTCGCCGCTCGTGAGCAGCTCGATCGCGCGCTGCCGCACGACGTCCGACGCGCCGGTCGACGGCTCGCCCGCACAGAGGTTCACGACCGACTGACCGGCCGCGCGGCGCGCGTTCGCCGTGGCCAGGATCTCCATGACCGCGAACGGTGGGACATGGGAGCGCCGGGAGACCTTCAGTCCGCTGCGCCGCTCGTCGGGGGACGTCATGACCCCATCCTTCCCCGTCACCGCTCGTGCACCCACCCGTGCGGACACGGCTGCCCCGCACCGACCTCTGCGCTCATCGCGTGTTCAGCTGCGCGACGACGTGCGCGACGACCGCGTCGGCAGCGGCCTCGACCTGCGCGAGGCACGCCACGAAAGCGGAGCGGTCGCCGTACCAGGGGTCGTCGATGTCGAGCGGGTGCTCCGGGTCCCCCGGCCGCAGCACCGGCGCCGCCGGGTCGAACTCCCGGTACAGCCGCACACGCCCGGCGAGCGACCCGTCGACACCCGCGAGTCGCCGCAGCGCGCCGGCGTGCGCCGACGTCATCGCGAGCACGAGCTCGTGGGCGACCAGGTCGGCGGACCTGACCTGGCGCGCGCGGTGCGACCGCAGCGCGGGGTCGTCGTACCCGTGGTCCATCAGCACGGACACGGCGCGGCGGTCCATCGGGTTGCCGCGCTCCTCGCCGCTGATCCCGGTCGAGTCGACGACGACGAACTCGCCCAGCCCGGCCGCGGAGAACCGGTCGCGGAGCACCACCTCGGACATCGGCGAGCGGCAGATGTTGCCCGTGCACACGGTCATCACACGAAACGGAGGTCGAGGATCGGTCACCGTGCCATTGTCGCGGCCACGTTCGGTCGGGGCTCGTGGTGGAGCGGTGCGGGCGCCGTCGGGCGCGGCGACGGCGAGGGTGCCGTTCCAGCGGCGTCGGTGCCCACGGGCGGGGTCTCGGACAGTGGCGCACCGGTCGGCGGTGGCCCCGCAAGGGCCGGTCCCACGGGTGCCGGTGCCGCCAGCGCGGGTCGCGACCGTGCGGCCGCCGACGCGGATGCCGGTGCCGACGGCGCGGATGCCGACAACGCGGACAGCGCCGACATCGCGGTCGCAGCAGCGGTCGGCCGAACCTGT
>DATKTF010000277.1:0-7365 GCA_035531255.1 Cellulomonadaceae bacterium | reverse complement strand
GTCCCGATGCTCATGCCGAACTCACCGGCCGCATACGTCGAGCTCGAGTTCGGCGCGCGCGCCGGTGCTCACGCGCTCGTGTCTGCGTGCGCCTCCGGGGCGGAGGCGATCGGCTATGCGTGCGAGATGATCCGCACCGGGCGCGCCGACGTCGTCGTCGCAGGCGGGACCGAGGCCGCGATCCATCCCATGCCGCTCGCCGCGTTCGCTGCGTCACGCACCCTCTCGACGCGCAACGACGACCCCGCCGGCGCCTCCAGACCGTACGACGTCCAGCGGGACGGGTTCGTCCTCGGAGAGGGCGCCGGGATCGTCGTCCTCGAGAGTGCCGCTCATGCCGAGGCCCGCGGGGCGACCGTTCTCGCGCGCCTCGTCGGTGTCGGTCTGAGCTCGGACGGGTACCACATCACCTCACCGGAGCCGTCGGGCCGTGGCCAGGTCTCGGCGATGCGCGCTGCCCTCGTCGACGCCGGGCTCAGCGCCGCGGACATCGTGCACGTGAACGCGCACGCGACCTCGACCGTGGTCGGTGACCTCATCGAGGCGCGCGGCGTCCGCGAGGTCCTGGGCACCGACGCCGACCGGGTGGCGCTCTCGGCGACGAAGTCGATGACCGGTCACCTGCTCGGCGGAGCCGGTGCGCTCGAGACGATCTTCACCGTGCTCGCCCTCATGGACCGCAGCGCTCCCCCGACGATCAACGTCAGCGAGCCGGACCCCGAGCTCGTGCTCGACCTCGTGCGCGACACCCCGCGCGCGCTCCCGGACGGTCAGATCGCGGCGATCAACAACTCGTTCGGGTTCGGTGGGCACAACGTCGCGCTGGTGGTCGCGAGCGCCTGACGGCGCCGCATCACCCGACCCGGTGCAGCCACCGCACCGGAGCGCCGGCACCCGCGTACCGGAACGGTTCGAGCTCGTCGTCCCAGGCCTGGCCGAGTGCGAGATCGAGCTCGGTGCGCATCGCCCGAGGGTCGTCGGACTGCGCGATCGCCGCGCGGATCCGGTCCTCGGGGATCATCACGTTGCCGTGCACGTCCGTGACCGCGTGGAAGATGCCGAGCTCCGGGGTGTGGCTCCACCGAGCGCCGTCGGCACCGTGACTGGCCTCCTCGGTGACCTCGTAGCGCAGGTGGGCCCACCCGCGCAGGCCTGACGTCAGGCGTGCACCGGTCCCCTGAGACCCCTGCCACGAGTACTCGGCGCGGAACATGCCGGGCGATGCGGGCTGCTCCGTCCAGTCCAGGCTCAGACGCGCGCCAAGGACCCCGCCCGCCGCCCACTCGATGTGGGGGCACAGTGCGCGGGGTGCCGAGTGCACGAAAAGTACGCCACGGGTGATGGCACCAGCCATGTCGTCCCTCCTGACGGGTCGAGGTTCGTCTTCCCCAACGACCTCATCCCTGACGGGAGGTGGCACGGACTGCGTGGCGTGCTGGGAACAGCATGCACCACGACACGGCCGCCCGACCAGCGCACGCGCCGTCTCGCGGCCGGCAAGAGCCCCTGATGGTCAGAGCTGTTCGCGGACGGCCCGCATCGCCTTCTTGCGGACCGAGCGCTCGAGACGGTCGAGGTAGAGCATCCCGTCCAGGTGGTCGACCTCGTGCTGGAGCGCGCGAGCCATCAGCTCGGTGCCCTCGAGGACCACCTCGTTGCCGTCAAGGTCCGTCCCGACGACGCGCGCGTACCAGGCGCGCTTGGTCGGGTACCAGAGGCCCGGCACCGACAGGCAGCCCTCGTCGCCGTCCTGGTAGTCCTCGGACAGCTCGACGATGGTCGGGTTGAGCACGTAGCCGACCTCGTCGTCGATGTTCCAGGAGAACGCCCGGAGCCCCACCCCGATCTGGTTCGCCGCGAGCCCCGCTCGACCTTCCATGTCGACCGTGTCCACCAGGTCGGTCACCAGGGAGCGGACACGTGCATCGATCGTGGTGATCGGGTCGCACGGGGTCCGGAGCACGGGATCTCCGACTGTTCTGATGTCTCGAATCGCCATGGCGCCCATGATTCCACGTCGCCCCCACCCGTCGTGCCGGGATCGCTCGCCGGCGCCGCACGGACTCCTGCGACGGCGCCCGCACGACGCCCGGACGGCCAGGTGTGGGCAGGGCGACAGCGACCGTGTTGCGACCACGGACGTCGCGACCTACACTTTTGTACTGACCAGTCAGTTTGACGAGCGCGCGGTCCTCCCGCGCCGGAGACCACGAGGCCACGTCACGATGTCGACATCCACCCATGCCCGCCTCTCCACAGACGCCGCCGCGGCACGGCGGCCCGAGGCGCTCTCCTCCGGACCCTCTCCTGCGGTCGTCGCGACCGACCTGCTCCTGCACGGGCGACGCGGACTGGTCTACGGTCCCGTCGACGTCGAGGTCCCGTCAGGCGTCCTGCTCGTCGTCCAAGGCCCTCAGGGCGCCGGCCGCTCCAGCCTGCTGCTCACGTTCGCCGGCCGGATGGCACCGGACCGGTCCTCGCGGCTCCGCGTCCTCGATCACGATCTCCCGCGCGGCCGCACCCAGGTACAGCGCCGGGCGGCGATCGCCGGGTTCGCCGGCATCGACGACCTCGACGAGTCCGTCCGGGTGTCCGAGGTCGTGAGCGAGAGGCTCGCGTGGCTCAGCCCCTGGTACCGACGCGCGCCTCGCGTCACCCAACCGGAGTTCGCGGTCCTGGCCGGGCCCGTGTGGGGTGAGCGCCCCGTCCCACGCGTCACGAGCCTGGTGTGGGACCTCGACGAGGTCGACGTGATGCTCCTGCGGATCTGCCTCGCCATGGCACAACGGCCCGACCTCCTCGTGGTCGACGACGTCGACCAGGTGCGCGACAGCGTCCGCCGCCAGGGCGTGTGGACGCGGCTCGAGGCGATCGCCGCCGGGGGCACGACCGTCATCGCCTCGGTGTCGTCTCTCGGCGAAGCCGCCGCGATGACCTGGGTGACCCCGCCGCACCAGCTCCACCTGAGCACCGGCCCGCACGCCGTCGCCGCCTGACCCCGACCTCATCCCGTGGCCTCTCCAGGCCTGCACCTCGGAACGGACCTCCATGCTCTCGCTCACCTCCACCGGCACCGAGCTGCGGCGCTTCCGGCGCGGCACGCTGCCCAAGATCGCCATCGGTTCGCTGCTGCTCATCCCGCTCCTGTACGGCGCGCTGTACCTCTGGGCGTTCTGGGACCCGACCGGGCACCTCGACCGGCTGCCCGTCGCGCTCGTCAACTCCGACTCGTCCGTGACGTCGAACGGTGCGACGGTGACCGCCGGCTCCGAGGTCACGTCCCGACTGCTCGCCTCGAAGAACCTCGACTGGGTCGTCGCCGACGCCTCCACGGCCGCGCGCGGCGTCGCCGACGGCACGTACTACTTCGCGTTGACGATCCCCACGGACTTCTCCGCGAAGATCGCATCGGCAGGAGGTGCAGACCCGACGGCAGCCGAGCTGATGGTCACCTACAACGACGCCAACTCGTTCCTCGCGTCCACGCTCGGTCGCGAGGCGATGTCGCAGGTGCAGACCGCGGTCTCCGCCACCGTGAGCCAGCAGGCCGTGACGAGCGTGCTCGTCGGCCTCGGTTCGGCGCGCGACGGCTTCGCACGCGCGTCCGACGGCGCCCTCACGCTTCGCGCAGCCAGCGGCAACCTGACCTCCGGCGCCACGAGCGTCGCGACCGGTGCGTCGTCGGTGGCCAGCGGTGCGGCCGACGCCGCCACCGGGGCCACCGCCCTCGCCACCGGCACCGCCGAGGCCGCCACCGGGGCCACCGCCCTCGCCAGCGGTACCGCCCGGCTCTCCGACGGTGCCACGACGGCTGCGGTCAAGAGCGGGGACCTCACTGCCGGCGCCTCGCAGGTCGCCACGGGGGTGGACCAGACGACTCACGAGGTCGGTGCGCTCGCCACCCAGCTCCCAGCCCTGAGTGCCGGCCTCGGGCAGGTCGGCTCCTATCTCGCCGCGCACGCCGACGCGGGTGACTCGACCGCGGCGACTCTGCTCCAGGGACTGCAGACCACCGAGACCACGCTCCCCACCAACGACCAGCTCACCGCGATGACGGCCCAGCTCGCCGCGCTGGACGCCGGCGCCCATGCGGTCGCCGACGGGAGCTCCACTCTCACCGCGGGACTCCGGGCCCTGGCCGACGGCACCGCGAAGGCGGCCACGGGTGCCCGGACTCTGGCCGACGGCACCGCGACGCTCGCGACCGGCGCCCGCCGGCTCGCGACCGGCACCGGGACGCTCGCGTCGGGAAGCGCGGACCTGGCCACCGGGGCGACCGCCGTGGCCGACGGTGCGACCAAGGTCACCGCCGGCACCCAGAGCCTTGCAGCCGCGCTGGCCGGTGGTGCGACCGCCATCCCGCAGGACACCGCGAGCCTGCAGACCCAGCGGGCCCACGTCATCAGCACGCCGGTCGAGATGACGTCGACCGACGTCGCCACGGCACAAGGGTTCGGCGAGGGCTTCGCGCCGTTCTTCATCCCGCTGGCGCTGTTCGTGGGCGCGCTCATCACCTGGCTGCTTCTTCGCCCGGTGCCGCCGCGCGCTCTGGCCACGCCGGCGTCGGGGTGGCGGACCACTCTCGCCGGATTCCTCCCGGCGCTCGCGATCGGGGTCGGGCAGGTGGCGATCATGCTCGCGGTGATCCACTACGGCGTCGGGCTCCACCTGGCGAACGTCGTCGGGACGATCACCTTCACCCTGCTGATCGTGGCCGCGTTCCTCGCTCTCCAGCAGACGCTGAACGCCGTGTTCGGTCCCGCCGCGGGCAAGGTCGTGATCCTCGCCCTTCTCATGCTCCAGCTCGCGTCCTCAGGGGGGACGTACCCCGTCGAGACGACACCGGAGTTCTTCCGCGTCGTCCACCCGCTGCTCCCGATGAGCTACGCGGTGTCCGGACTACGCGAGGTGATCACCGGGGGGATCGACGCACGGCTGTGGACGTCGGTCGCGTACCTCGGCGCACTCGTGGTGGTCTCGCTCGCCGTGACGGCGTGGCGTGCGGGTCGGATGCGTACGTGGTCGCTCGAGCGACTGCACCCGGTGCTCGAGATCTGACAGGCTGATGGTCATGACCGAGTCGGACCACATCGCCGCGGCCGCCACCCCGGGACCGGTGGCGGCCCGCGGACGCCGGGGCGACACTCGTGCGCAGATCATCACCGCAGCGGTGGCCCTGATCGCCGACCAAGGGTTCACCGCCACCTCGGTGGATGACATCGCCGCCGCCGCCGGAGTCGCCAAAGGGAGCGTCTTCTACATCTTCGGCTCGAAGAACGAGATGTTCGAGACGATCATCACCGAGGGCGTCGAGCGGCTCACCCACGACCTACGGGCGGCCGGGGCAGGCCTCGAGGGAGGGGCGGCCCTCGAGGCAACCGTCACGGAGCTGCTGTCACAGGTGCATGCGCACCCGGCCTTCGCGAAGCTCATCACCGCGGAGATCTTCCGTACCGGTCGCCACTGGCAGGAGTCGATCCGGCTCGTGCGCGACGACTCGATGGGGGTCTTTGCCGAGGTGGTCGGCCGCATCCGGCCCGACCTCGACCCTGCGCTCGTCGGTGCGGCGATCTTCGGGGCGACCCTCGTCGCGGGTCTCGAGTGGCTCGCCTTCCAGCCCGAACGCGAGTTCGCCGACGTGCGCGCCGCGGTGCTCGCGACGACGTCGGGGCTGCTCCCCCGCTGATCGGCACTCCGCTCCATTACCACTACGCGAAGCATGCGAACGGCACCGCGACGCCATTCGACCGGGTGAAGTTTGGCCGAATCACCCGATCGGCCTAGTCTCTACCGAGAACCGGTCGCACCACGCGGCCGATGATCGGCCCGCGGTGCAGACCAGCAGTACCGCGCGGGCGCAGCCTAGTTGCGACGTCGAGGGGACAGCGGTATGCAGCTCCGAGCACGGAGGACCCACCGCGCGCGACATGCTCACGTCCGCGAACGCCGAAACGTCCTCCCTCGTCTCGCTGCACTGGTCACGACCGCCGCACTGATCGCCGTCGGAACAGCCACCACTTCCCGTCTCGCCGTCCGCGCGGACGTGGATGCACTCGGTTCGCCCCCGTCCCGCACCGTTGTGCCGGTGTCACAGCGAGACGCGCCGCTGACCGAGCCCACCACGTTCCGACCACTGCCCACGTCCGTGGTCCTGTCCCCCACCACGCTGGGTCGGGCATCGGCGGTGACCTTCACCATGCCGCACGCACCGGCCGGAGCCAGAGCCGCCCTCCTGAACGTCACGGCGAGCAGGTCAACGACGCCCACCCGGATCTCCGCCTGTGCCGGCACGGTGGTCACCGCCGGTTGCCGCGAGACGACCGGTCTGACAGCCCGGCCCGGCTCGAGCGGATCGTCGTTGGTGATCGCTCCACTCGGTGGCCCGAACGGGAATCAGACGACGTTGTTCAATGCTCTCGGCGACGTGACGATGACCGCGGACCTCTCGGGATACTTCGTCACGTCGACCGCCGCCGACACCCCGCTCGACAGCCTCCTCGCTCCGATCGCGACGAGTGCTGCTGTCAGTGAGCTCGACGTGCGTCCCGGGGCAGGTTCGGTCGTCGACCTTCCCGACGTCCCACCCGGCGCGACCGCCGCCATCGTCGACCTCGAAGCCACCGGAGCCGCGACCACCACGTCACTGTCCGTGTGCCCGGTCGGGGTCGGCACAGACGCCTGCACGGCGACGACCGCGCTCAGTACGGACGGCCCGCAAGCGCAGCGCAACCTCGTCGTCGTGCCGCTGAGCACGACGTCCACGTCACAGATCGCGATCCGATCCTCGGACGCCGCGGTGCGGACGTCAGTGGCGGTCCAGGGCTACTTCGTCCGAGGAGGTGACTCGTCCCCTGCGGGCCGCCTGTACGCGACGAACGGTCCCGACCTCCTCGCCTGGCAGGGGATCGACGCCGAGCACGACGTCACCCTCACTCTGCCCCGTCTGCCGCGGGGGGCGTTGGCCGTGAGTCTGCGGGTGACCGGGGTCTCGGCGGGCGAGCCCGCCTCACTCAGCGTGTGCCCGGGGAGCACCTCCAGCGCCTCGTGCGCGCAGACCGGCGTCGTGACGGTCGCCCCACTCGAGGTCGCCGCGTCGAACTACACGCTGGTTCAGCTCGACCCGGACGACCCGACGCATGTCACGCTCCGTGCCACTGGGTCCGCCGTCACGGTACGCGTCGAGATGCGTGGCTACGTCGCACCCGACGCCCCGGGGCCGGGCATGCCCGTCGGTGACCGCTCCCCGTCTGCAGGAGTGTCGTCGGGGACGGGCTCGACCACGCCGACCGGCCCGGCCGTGGTGCCCGCGAGTCCAGGTGCACCTCAGGCCAGCACCGGCTCGACCTTGAGCGCGTCGTCGACGGG
>DATKTF010000276.1:0-2438 GCA_035531255.1 Cellulomonadaceae bacterium | reverse complement strand
GTACCGGCCTTGGCGGCCAGCACGAGCGTGGGCTGGCTCGTCGCGGCACGCCGGGTGCGCCGCTCGGCTGTGGCCACAGCACCGAGGATCGCCCGGCCTTCGGCGAGCAGCACCGATCCGGCTTCGGTGAGCGAGACCTTGCGGCTCGTGCGTTCCAGCAGCGCGACCCCGAGCCGTCGCTCGAGCTGAGCGATCGTTCGCGACAGCGGCGGCTGCGCGATACCCACGCGCTGGGCGGCCCGGCCGAAGTGCAGCTCCGCGGCGACCGCAACGAAGTACCGCAGCTCCCGCGTCTCCACACCGTTCACACCACCGTGCGATCCATATCACCTCGGTATCGGTCGCGACTCAGACGGTGCTGGTGGCCCGCCGATGCACCCACAGGATCGAGAGCATGAGCGAACAGACGATTGCGCTGGTCACCGGTGCGAACAAGGGAATCGGGTACGAGATCGCGGCCGGGCTCGGCGCGCTGGGCTGGAGCGTCGGAGTCGGAGCCCGGGACGAGGAGCGCCGGGACGACGCCGTGGCGAGGCTGCGTGCAGCGGGAGTCGACGCCTTCGGTCTGCTCCTCGACGTGACCGACGACGCGAGCGTCGCGGCCGCCGTTGCACTGTTCGAGGGACGCAGCGGGCGGCTCGACGTGCTGGTCAACAACGCCGGCGTCGCCGGGGCATCGCCGGAAGAGCCCTCGACCGTCACGCCGGAAGCCATGCGAGCCGTGGTGGAGACGAACGTGATCGGCGTCGTCCGAGTCATCAACGCGATGCTCCCGCTGAGGAGCCGTTCCGAGCATCCGCGGATCGTCAACCAGTCCAGCCACGTCGCGTCCCTGACCTTGCAGACCACGCCGGGCATCGACCTCGGCGGTGTCAGCGGCGCGAACTCACCGTCCAAGACGTTCCTCAACGCGGTCACGGTCCAGTACGCCAAGGAGCAGCGGGACACCAACATCAAGATCAACAACGCCTGTCCCGGGTACGTCGCGACCGATCTCACGGCTTTCACGGCACCGGCACGCCCGCAGCGGGCGCCTGGGTCGCTGTCCGGCTCGCCATGCTTCCCGACGACGGCCCGACCGGAGGGCTGTTCGACGACGCCGGGAACGCGCCGTGGTGAGCACGGATGGCATGGTGATCGCTACCTGGAGCTCGGACGACCTCCGGCGGGTCGGCTCGTCCGACGAGCTGCAGATCAGCGCCAGACGCACCGACGGGAACCTGTCCCCCTGGCTGCCGATCTGGGTGGTGTGCGTGGGCGAGCAGGTGTATGTCCGAACGTGGTATCGACGGGCCACGGGTTGGTTCGCTCAGGTGCTGGACTCTCGCCGGGCGAGCATCCGCGTCCCGGGCCTGCAGGCCGATGTCGCTGTCGAGGACGCCGCCGGGCGGAGGCGGCTGCAGGCGGACATCGATGCCGCCTACGTCACCAAGTACCCGCGCTATGGCACCCCGACCGTCGGTCGCATGGTGACAGCCGCAGCGGCCGCCACGACCTTGCGGCTCGACCCGGAGTGCGAGTGCTGCCTGGCTGCTCACTAGCCTTGCGCGGCTGAGGCCACCAGCTCGTCGCCCACCGCGGCATCGTGCCGGCCCGTCGCAAGCGCGCGGGCGAGCAGAACGACAGCGACCCCGGCGATCGGAACCACGACGAGCCCGAATCCGACGACGGTGAGCCACACGGACGGCAGCGCCCGGACGCTGGCCACGAGGTGCTGCATCGGCGTGAGTCCCTCGTGCCCGAGAACCCCTTGAGCTCGGGGATGAGGACCCCGTCCAGCAGGTTCAGGGGTGGGTGGTCCAGGGTCACCGTGAGCACGGTGCCGGACCGTGTGATGGCCACGGCGGCGGGGTGGGTGGTCATGAGACTGACTCGTTGTGCTGGCGCCGCCCGCGGTACGACATCGCGACGGGTTCTCCCGTCGCTCGGCGACGTCAAGACCTGACGTCGACGTCAGGTGCGAGTCCTGGCGCTGATTACCGTCCCCGGGCACAGGCCGGGACAACGACGGCACGCTCGGGTCCACGGTGTTCCCACGCCGCACCGACCCCGTCAAGCGGGTACACGGCGTGCGATGCCTCGAAGGTCCCGCCGGCGGTGCACTCCATCACGCGTGGCAGCTCCGACCTCGCCCCCCGGTGGGGTGTGCACCGTGGACCTCACGGTGGCGGTCTGCGCGTGCACGATCGTCGACGCCCAGGGGCGTCGCGTCGTCGAACCCGGCGACTTCGAGCTGCTCGTCGGCCCGTCGAGCCGCACGGACACGCTCCTCGGGGCGAGGTTCACGATCGGGACGGGCGCCGTCGACCGACCGGCGTGACCGCCGTCAGCCGGTCGGCAGGACCGCCGTCGGCCGGCCGGAACGACCGACCGACGGCGCCATCAGTCGGACGGCGCGATCAGTCCGTCGGCACGACGCAGGCGGGTGAGAGTGTGAC
>DATKTF010000275.1:0-2054 GCA_035531255.1 Cellulomonadaceae bacterium | reverse complement strand
CGTCGCCCTCGGCTTCGGGTTCCGGGTCGGCTTCCTCGGTCTGCTGCACCTGGAGATCGTGCGCGAGAGGCTCGAGCGTGAGTTCAACCTCGACCTGATCTCGACCGCGCCGAACGTCGTCTACGAGGTCGTGCTCGATGACCGGACGGTGCTCACCGTCACGAATCCGAGCGAGTTCCCCACCGGCAAGATCGTCGAGGTGCGTGAGCCGATCGTGAAGGCGACGATCCTCGCGCCGAGCGAGTTCATCGGCTCGATCATGGAGCTCTGCCAGGAGCGCCGCGGCACGATGCAGGGCATGGACTACCTGTCCGCCGATCGCGTCGAGCTGCGGTACGTGCTGCCGCTCGCAGAGATCGTCTTCGACTTCTTCGACCAGCTCAAGTCCAAGACCCGTGGCTACGCGTCGCTCGACTACGAGCCGTCCGGCGAGCAGGCCGCCGATCTCGTCAAGGTGGACATCCTGCTCCAGGGTGAGCAGGTCGACGCCTTCAGCTCGATCGTGCACAAGGACAAGGCCTACGCGTACGGCGTGATGATGACCGGCAAGCTGCGGGTGCTGATCCCACGACAGCAGTTCGAGGTGCCGATCCAGGCCGCGATCGGTGCGCGGGTGATCGCGCGCGAGACGATCAGGGCCATGCGCAAGGACGTGCTCGCCAAGTGCTACGGCGGGGACATCACGCGCAAGCGCAAGCTCCTCGAGAAGCAGAAGGAGGGGAAGAAGCGCATGAAGACCATCGGTCGCGTCGACGTCCCCCAGGAGGCCTTCATCGCCGCTCTCTCCTCCGACGCCTCGGGCGGCAAGGACGCCAAGGAGAAGAAGTGAGCCCGGCGCTGCCCGACGGCTTGCCCGCGCCCGACGACGGTACGCTCCCGGCGACGGTGCGCGACGGCGCGTCGGACCGCGACTTCGGCGTCTACCTGCACGTCCCGTTCTGCACTGTGCGCTGCGGCTACTGCGACTTCAACACGTACACGGCGACGGAGCTCGGCGGTGGCGCGAGCCAGGACGAGTACGCGTCGACGGCGATGCGCGAGATCTCCCTCGCGCGCGACGTCCTGCGACGCGCAAGCCTGCCGGAGCGACCGGTCGCGACCGTGTTCGTCGGGGGCGGGACCCCCACGGTCCTTCCGGTCGCCGACCTGGCACGGCTCCTCGACGGGGTCCGTGACGCATGGGGGCTCGCCGACGGCGCGGAGGTGACCACGGAGGCCAACCCGGACTCCGTGGGCCCGCGCGAGCTTGCGGCGCTCGCGGCGGCGGGGTTCACGCGCGTGTCGTTCGGCATGCAGTCGGCGGTCCCGCACGTGCTCGCCACGCTCGAGCGTACGCACGACCCGCGGCGTGTGCCGGACGTCGTGCGCTGGGCCCGCGAGGCCGGGCTCGCGGTCTCGCTCGACCTGATCTACGGGACGCCGGGGGAGTCGGTCGACGACTGGACGGCGAGCGTCGAGGCGGCCCTCGCGACCGGGGTCGACCATGTGTCGGCCTACGCCCTGGTCGTCGAGCCGGGCACGCGGATGGCGACCCAGGTTCGTCGCGGCGAGCTCGCTCTTCCTACCGAGGACGACCAGGCGACCAAGTACGAGATCGCCGACGACCTCCTGGCCGCCGCAGGGCTGCACTGGTACGAGGTGAGCAACTGGGCCCGCACACCCGCGGACGCGTGCCGGCACAACCTCGCCTACTGGCGCGGTGCCGACTGGTGGGGGTTCGGTCCCGGAGCCCACAGTCACGTCGGTGGCGTCCGGTGGTGGAACGTCAAGCACCCGCGCGCCTACGCGGCACGGCTCTCGGACGGCTCGAGCCCGGCGGCCGGTCGTGAGCTGCTGGACGACGACTCCGTCCGGCTCGAACGGGTGATGCTCGGCGTCCGGCTCGGCGACGGACTTCCTCTCGGCGAGCTCGGTCCGGAGGCGCGGCATGAGGTCGCCGGTCTGGTCGCAGACGGGCTCGTGGACGGTGGGGCGGCGCTCGGAGCCGACGGTCGAGGGCGCCGCGTGCTCCTCACGCGTCGGGGCCGTCTCCTCGCCGATGCCGTGGTCAGGGC
>DATKTF010000274.1:0-2501 GCA_035531255.1 Cellulomonadaceae bacterium | reverse complement strand
GACCGAATAGTTCGTCGACAGTGACCCCGGATGACCCCGTTGTCGTGGCGAGTAGGTCGAGGGCCTCAGCGGCGGCGTGCGCGGCGGCGTGCCGTGCGATCGCGGCCGTGCGCTTGCGCGTGCGGGGCACGCTGCGGTTGTGGTGGGTGGAGACGAGCCACTGGTGGTCGGCGTCGGCCTCCACGGTCTGGCCGTCGGAGAAGGTGACCCGGTACAGGTCAGGGGTGGTGCTAACCGGAGAGAGTGCCGTGACGGTGCACGGCCTGCCGTCGCGCCCTAGGACCGAGTCGCCGACCTGGATCTCACCCATCGTGGTCCACCCCGCCGGGGTCGGCACTCGGGTCGACAGGGCCAGCGCCTTGCCGGAACCGGTCGGTCCCGTCACCAGCACGAGCCCGCGGGGCAACATGGCCAGCGCCCGGATGGTCTCCGGGATGTCCATGTCCTCCACGGTGCGGATCTCGGTGGGGATCGCGCGCATCACCGAGCCGACCTTGCCCCGCTGACGGAAGACGTTCACCCGGAACCGGGCCGTGTGACCCAGCGCGTAGGACAGGTCGATGTCGTTGTGGGCCTCGAACTCCGCGCGCTGGCGCTCGTTCATGATCCCGTGCAGCATCCGTTCCAGGCGGGCCGCACTGATCGTCCCGGTGGACGGGATGGGCGACAGCGCGCCGTGCACGCGCGCGGACGGCGCGCAGTCCGCGGCCAGGTGCAGGTCTGAAGCCCCCGTGGCGATGATCCAGGTGAGCATCTCGTCCAGGGAGACCACCCCGTCACCGTCCATGTCCGCCAGTGCGGGGCTCTCGTGCACCTGCACGAGGACCGGACGTGCGGGCGCAGGCCGCGGGACCACCGGGGTCGACTGGACCGGGACGGGTGCGCTCATCCCTACGCGCGGGGGCGCCGCAACAGGTGCGGCGAAGCCGAAGAAGTCCGTTCCATCACTCACAGCTGGCTCCTCATGCGACAACTCGCAGGACCTCTGCGATGGTGGTCAGACCTGAAGCGACCTTCGCCCAGCCGTCGATGCGCATCGGGACCATCCCGTCAGCGAGGGCGAGCTCGGTGATGACGTCCACGGTCGCGTCCCGGACGAGCGCGTGCTCCAGGGCCGGGGTGCGGACCATGGTTTCGTGGACGGCCAGGCGGCCCTTGTACCCGGTGTTCGAACAGCGGGCGCACCCGGTCGGTGCGAAGAACGTGGGGCTCACGCCCGCGGGTGCAACGAAGCCGACACTCTCCAGCTGGGCGGGGTCCGGGTCGTACGGGCGCCGGCACGCGACGCACAGTCTCCGCACCAGACGCTGGGCGAGAGCGCACTCCAGCACGGACCCGACCAGGAACGCGTCGATCCCCATCTCGGAGAGCCGCGTGGCAGCCTCGGGTGCGGAGTTGGTGTGCAACGTGGACAGGACCAGGTGCCCGGTCAGGGCCGCCTCGATCGCGATCTGGGCCGTCTCCCTGTCACGGATCTCCCCGAGCAGGATGATGTCGGGGTCCTGGCGCAGGATCGAACGGAGCGCGGAAGCGAACGTCAGCCCAGCCTTCGGGTTGATCTGCACCTGGTTGATGCGCGGGATCCGGTACTCGACCGGGTCCTCGACGGTCACGATGTTGACCTCGGGCCGGGCGAGCTCGTTCAACGTCGCGTACAGGGTGGTCGACTTTCCCGACCCGGTCGGCCCGGTCACGAGCAGCAGCCCGGACGGGCGCTTGGAGGCGCTCATCCACCGGGCCTCGTTCGCGTCGGAGAACTCGAACTCCTTGAACGACTGCCGGGTGGCGGTGGAGTCCAGGATTCGCAGGACGATCTTCTCCCCGTGCACGGTCGGCAACGACGAGACGCGCATGTCGATCTTCTTGCCGTTCTTCGTGACCGACAGGCGCCCGTCCTGGGGGATGCGGCTCTCGGCGATGTCAATGCCGGAGATGATCTTCAGCCGGGCGATCACCGACAGGGCGATCTGCTTGGGGATCGCGGGCTTCTCGATCAGGACCCCGTCGATGCGGTAGCGCACGTGCACCTCGTGGACGCCCGGTTCGACGTGGATGTCCGAGGCGCGGTCGGTGATCGCCTGGTCCAAGGTGAGGTCGACCATGCGGACCGCGGTGTCCCCGGACGTGTCGGGCGCGCCTTCGGTCACCTGACCGGCCAGGGCGACGAGCTCCATCTCGTTGCGGTACTCCGCGTCGAGCTTGGCGGCCAGGTCCTTGTCGGGGGCGACCTCCAGGCGGAAGGCCCGGCCGCGCAGCGACAGGCGCAGGTCGTCGCCGACCTGGGTGTTCGCGGCGGCGGTCTCGGTGGCGGCCAGCACGAGGGTGTCCCCGTCGAAACGCATCGGCACGACCATCCAGCGCCGGGCCTTGGCCTTGGCGACCAGGGAGATCGCGTCCGGGTCGCAGCGCACCGAGGCCAGGTCTGGGACCCGGATCACCCCGACGTCAAGCGCGTCGATGGCTTCGCGTGCCTGCTCGCGGGAGATCAGGTTCATCTGCAC
>DATKTF010000273.1:0-4830 GCA_035531255.1 Cellulomonadaceae bacterium | reverse complement strand
CGCCGCAGCACGCAACGCGTACCGCGCCCACGCCCGCCAACGCCGCCAGCAGATGCGCGCCGACGCACCCGACGTCGTCGCCCGCATCATCCACGACTGGAACACCCGACCAACACCCACACCCACACCGCGCCCCGACTGGCGCACCGCACTCGACGCACGCATCACCCACTGCCCCACCTGCGACGAATGGATCTTCGACGGGCGCTGCGCGCGCTGCGACGGCGTGAAGGCGGTGGCCGCATGAGCACGCAGCCGTACTACTCCGACGACACGGTCACCTTGCACCACGGTGACTCGCTCGCCGTCCTGCGCAGCCTCCCGGACGCGTCGGTCGACTGCTGCGTGACGTCCCCGCCGTACTTCGGCCTGCGAGACTACGGGGTCGACGGGCAGATGGGTGCCGAGTCCAGCCCGGCCGAGTACGTCGAGAACATGCGCGCGCTGTTCGCTGAGGTGCGCCGTGTGCTCGCCGACGATGGAACGCTTTGGCTCAACCTCGGGGATTCGTACAGCGGTGGCAACCGCTCGACCTTCGACACTGAGGGCGGCAAGACGCGGGCACGCGGGCATGCCGAATCGCGTCCGATCGGCGGGCTACCGGGAAAAAACCTCCTCGGCATCCCCTGGCGCACTGCGTTCGTCCTACAGGACGACGGGTGGATTCTGCGCAACGACATCATCTGGGCCAAGCCGAACGGCATGCCTGAGAGCGTCACGGATCGGCTGAGCACGAAGCATGAGCATGTGTTCTTGCTAACCAAGGGCGCCCGCTACCGGTTCGACCTCAATGCGATTCGCGAGCCTTCCGTGACGCTTCTTCCGGACAACCCGAGTTTCCGAGCCAACGGAAAGAGCGATAAGCGGCGAAAGTCGCACGCCGCACCGCCCGGACAGCGCGCGCAGACGAACATGATTCCGACAGGCACTCGCCACGTCGCGCAAGATCGGTCGGGCCGCAACCCCGGCGACGTGTGGACGATCGCCACCCAGCCGTACCCCGGCGCCCACTTCGCCGTCATGCCGTCCGCGCTCGCCGAACGGTGCATCCTCGCCGGATGCAAGCCGGGCGGC
This sequence comes from Cellulomonadaceae bacterium, assembly GCA_035531255.1. GTDB lineage: Bacteria > Actinomycetota > Actinomycetes > Actinomycetales > Cellulomonadaceae > JAJDFX01. The sequence continues at coordinate 3,756 of DATKTF010000273.1, read as the reverse complement.
ACGGTCCTAGACCCGTTCTCAGGGTCCGGGACTACCGGGCTCGCGGCTGCGAAGCATGGGCGCGGGTACGTCGGCATCGACCTGAACGCCGAGTACCTCGACCTGTCGCTGCGGACGCGACTCGCGCAACCCGGACTCGACCTCGAAGGCGGTGCAGCGTGACCCCCGCCGACCGCGCCCAAGCCCTCCGCGACGAAGCCGACGCCATCGAAGCCGACACCCGGTACGGGACCCGCGTGCGACTCATCACCCCCGCCATCCTCCGCGCACGCGCAGACCGACACGAGAAGGGACAGACGACGTGACGCGCACCGAGACCCTCACCGTCATCTGGCCCCGCGCCGAGCTCATCGACATGAACGCCGAACGGCGCATGCACTACCACCAGCGCTCCAAGCTCGTCCACGCGATCCGCACCGCAGTCGCACGCGCCGCCGCCGACCTCGACCCGTTCACCAACCCGGTCACCATCGCCGCCCTGTTCCAGTGGGGCGACAACCACCGCCGCGACTCGTCCAACCTGTTCCCCACCTGCAAGGCCGCGGTCGACGGACTCACCGACGCCGGCGTCCTCCCAGGCGACCACGACGCCATCGTCCGCGACACATCAATCGGCGTCGACCTCCCACCCAACCCGGCACTCAAGGGGTACGCGCGCATGACCCTCACCATCACCGAACGACCAGAGGGCGGCGACGACCGATGACCTGGGCGCGCCTTGACGACCAGTTTCCGTGGTCCCGGAAGGTCAGAAGGCTCACCGACGCCGCATTCCGCCTGCACGTCACCGGCATCGTCGCGTGTGCACGCGACCTCACCGACGGAATCGTGACCAGCGACGACCTCGAAGAGTTCCCCCCGATGCGCGGCCTCGACAAGCGGCTCTCCGAGCTGATCGAACGCGGCCAGTGGCACGAACGCGGACACGACTGCGCGAAGTGCGTACAGCCCCCGACCAGCGGGTACGTCATCCACGACTACCTCGACTACAACCCCGCCAAGGCCGACGTCGAAGCCGAACGGGCAGCCGCACGAGACCGCCAGCGCAAGCGACGCCAGGCACGCCTCGGCATCACCGACGACACCGATGTCACGCGTGACTCACGCGTGACTCACGCAGATGTCACGCGTGAGTCACAGTCCCCGTCCTTACCCGTCCCGTCCACTCCCAACCCGACCCGTCCCGTCCCATCTTCAGGGGTGCTTCACGTAGTTGGAGATGGCACAGCAATCCCAAACCGTCACCTAGGTGATGCGACCGGTCGCGCACCGATTGGGCTTGGAGGCGACGCCTGATGCCCATCCGCCCAGAGAACCGCGACCACTACCCCGCCGACTGGCCCGACATCTCGCTGCGGATCCGCCACGAGCGCGCGGGTGACCGATGCGAATGCCACGGCGAGTGCGGACGACCCGGATCGCACCTCGACCTCGACGGCCGCTGCCAGAACCGCAACGGCAAGCGCGCCGTCGGCACCGGCTCGCGCGTCGTCCTCACCGTCGCCCACCTGAACCACACCCCCGAGGACTGCACCGACACCAACCTCGCGGCCATGTGCCAGGGATGCCACCTGCACTACGACCGCGACCACCACGCCGAGACACGCTCCGCATCCCGCGCGGCCGTGCTCGCCGCCGCCGGACAGGGAGTGCTGCTCTGATGCTGACCCGCACCGAGATCGAACGCCTCGCCGCCGCCGGCAACCAGCTCCGACCCGACTGGCCCGTGCGGTCCCTCGTGACCCTCATCCACACCAACCTCGCGAACCGCGCCTACCGGGACGTCGCCGTCGCCCTCGCATGGATCGCCACCGACCCGAACACGGCCACACCCGGGCGCCTGCTCGAGCTCGGACCCTGGTGGACCGCGTCACGCATCGCGGGCACGACCGGACCGGACTCCGTACCCCGACCGACCGACCCGCGCTGCCCGATCCACGAGTGGGAACGCGCGTCGAACTGCCGGGCATGCAAAGCCGAAGCCCTCGCCGCCGCAGACACCGAACACGCGGCCACCACACCCGACCACGACCCAGACCGAGCCGACACCTACGCCCGCGGACGCCGCATCGTCGACGCCGCACTCGCACGACACCGGGCCTCACCCTATGAATCCGGGTGACCCCAAGGGACACGCCGCACAACCCGCCCCGACACGCCGAACGCGCACCACAGAATCGAACCGGAGGAAACGAAATGAGCACGGAAGACCTGCACTTCGTCACCGTCACTCACGAGCGCGACGAGGATGGCGACGTCATCGACTCGACGCTGACGTTCGAGTGCCGGGGAACGATCGACTCCCCGTGCCACCTGTACCCCGACGACGTCGAGTCTTTCAGCGAGGTCGAGCGTGACCGGTGGACCAAGCACGAGAACTGCTGGCTCAAGGAATGGTTCGAGGTCGGAGAAGATGCGACCCCGTACACCCCAGGCGACGGGTTGGGTTACGACCTGCGCAACATCCCTGATGGGTCTGGCGCGATCGACTACAAGTACGACGAGTGCATCCTCTGGTCGTGGATCGACGGGCCGACCGACGCGCCGCAGGCCGAGACGCTCAACCTCACCGCGGACGCAGTCTCGTGACCGGCAACCTGCGCGCCGACATCGAGGCGCTGGACCTGGACGCGATCCGGGCGCGGGTGGACGCTGCGACCGAGGGGCCGTGGGAGGCGAGTCACGAGTTTGCCGCCCACGCGCGCACGGACATCCCCGCCCTGCTCGCCGAGGTCGAACGGCTGCGGGCAGAGCGTGACGCTGCCCACGAGCATCTCGCGTATCACCTGCGTGACTTCCGTCCGGGACTCGACGACAAGGCGACCGGCGACCTTGCGGTGGACATGGCCGCCTACGCTGGTCGTTTGAAGGCTGAGGTCGACCGCCTCCGCGCCATCCTCGACGCCCACCCGGCCGAGGAGAGCGCGGGTGAAGTGAGGATGTCCGTCACGCGGGAGCAGTGGGCGACGGCTGTAGATGCTGCCGAGGAGTCGATAGCGGGGGACGACCGGGTGACAACGAGGTTCCCGAGATCCGTAGCCTTCAACACTCTTGGCGACGCCTTCGCCGCTCTCGGTGTCACGGTGACCGGCGAGGAGGCGGACCGGTGAGCGGAACGTGCGCGGCATGCGGGAAGCCGATCTACGTGCATCACATGCCGTACATCAGCCTGAACGGGTACTGGACGCACTACTCGTGGTGGGCAAACCGGAGCCACAACGCGATCCCGAACGGGAGGAACCGGTGAGCAACCAGGAGAAGGTCGCACGGGCGGCCCAGAGGCATCCCGACTGCGAATCTGAGGAAGGGCTCAACCGGTGGCACTGCACCGGCTGTGGCGAAGTCGTCGCAACCGGAAGCAAGCACCGCGCGCGGGCCGCCTTCCACAAGCACCAGGCCGCCGCCGCGATTGACGCCCTCGCGGACGTGGACGGAATCGCGGGGGTGCTGCTGCTGCACGAGCGCATCGCCTATCACAGCGAGACGAACTACGAGGGCCAACGGGTCGCCTGGGTCTCTTGTGGCTGCGGATGGGTCGGTGAGCCGCGTATCGCCGACAACATCCCACTGCGACACAAGGAAGTTGCCGACCACCAGGCCGCCGCGGTGGTCGCGTGGATGAAGGACCGGGCGTGAGTATCTGGGCGTCTACCGTGACCGTCGGGCGCGACGTCTTCGGCAGCGAAGCCCCTGACGGTGTGATCGGTTACGCCGAGGGATGGTCGAACCACTACCCCGACCGCGTTGTCGAGAAGC
>DATKTF010000272.1:0-2749 GCA_035531255.1 Cellulomonadaceae bacterium | reverse complement strand
ACACCGAGGTCGGAGCGGAGAAGGTCGGACGATGACGGACGTCCTCAGCGGCGGTGACGCCGCCCGGCACGTGGATCACGACGCGGTCGACTGCGGCCAGGCGCTCGGGAAGCTCTTCGAGTACCTCGACGCCGAGCTCGGGACGCCCGACTCCGAGCTCATCCGCGCCCACCTCGCCGAGTGCGCGCCGTGCCTGGGCGAGTACGACGTCGAGGTCGTCGTCAAGAATCTCGTCAAGCGGTGCTGCCAGGAGTCGGCCCCGGCCGACCTGCGGCTACGGATCCACGAACGGCTCACGGTCCAGCATCACCCGTTCGCGACGGACGTCCGCCCCGACGCCTGAGCCGTCGCCGACGGCAGGTCGCCGACCCGGTCTCGGTACCTGCCGGTCCGGCGCGACCGGTGGACGAGATGTGGGACGATGTTCCCCATACCGCAGTGAGGGCCCGGGGCTCTCGGTCCCGCGGAGATCCTGAGGAGACACCATGAGCAAGCGTGGACGCAAGCGTCGCGCCCGCAAGGGCGGCGCGAACCACGGCAAGCGCCCCAACGCCTGAGCCGTGAGACGACCGGGCCCGGCACGCACGACGTGCCGGGCCCGTGGCTTGTCCGGGCACCTGGGTCGTCCTGTGCGCAGCGGATGGCCCGATGGGGTTCAAGTCGATGCCTCGGTGCGCCGATGACCACGGGTGTGAGCGACCAGCCGCTGTCCGTGATCCCGTTCCTCCACGCCTTGGCGAGCACGGGAGGGTCGGACCTGCACTGCAAGGTGGGGTCGTCCCCTCGCGTGCGTGTCGACGGACGGCTCCGCAAGCTGCAGGTGCCCGAGCTTCGACCGGGCGACACGGCCCACATGGTCACCGAGGTGCTGCCGGCGGAGCTGACCGCGAGCTTCGCCGCGACGCACGAGGCCGACTTCGCGTTCTCGCTGTCCGGGGTCGGGCGCTTCCGTGTGAACGCGTACCAGGCGCGCGGCACCAACGCGCTCGTGTTCCGGCGGGTGTCGGTCGGCGCCCAGTCGCTCGAGGAGCTCGGACTTCCTGAGGTGATCGGTGAGCTCGCGCTCGAGCCCCGTGGTCTGATCCTCGTGACCGGGCCCACCGGGTCGGGCAAGACGACGACGCTCGCGGCGATGGTCGACCTGATCAACACCTACCGTGAGGTCAACATCGTCACGATCGAGGACCCCATCGAGGTCCTTCACCACGACAAGAAGGCGATCGTCTCCCAGCGCGAGGTGCGGCAGGACACCGCGGACTTCTCGGTCGCGCTCCGCGCCGCGATGCGCCAGGACCCGGACGTGATCCTCGTCGGTGAGATGCGTGACCTCGAGACCGTCCGCGCGGCGCTGTCCGCCGCCGAGACAGGTCACCTCGTGATGTCGACCCTCCACACGATCGATGCGCAGGAGAGCATCAACCGGATCGTGGACTTCTTCCCGCCGTACGAGCAGAAGCAGGTCCGGACAGCGCTCGCGAACTCGCTGCGGGGGATCATCTCGCAGCGGCTCCTCGCCAAGGCGAACGGCAGCGGGCGTCGCGCGGCCATCGAGGTCATGATCAACACCGGTCGCACGGCCGAGGCGATCCTGGACCCGGCGGGCTCTCCGCCGATCGTCGACCTGATCGCCGAGGGTGCCTACTACAAGATGCAGACCTTCGACCAGCACATCTTCAAGCTCGTCGAGGACGGGGTCGTCACGTACGACGAGGCCTGCTCGATCGCGACGAACCCGCAGGACCTCACGGTCGAGCTGCGCGCTGCCGGTCTCGTCGACTGACAAGTCGTCCCGGCGGCGTCGATCGCCGTCCTTGTGTGCACCGCAGACGCGACATATCGTGTTCTCAAGAACGAGATATATCGCGACTGGAGGAAAGTCATGGCCACGGAGTCCTGGGTCGTCGGCGGCCCGCAGATCATCGAGGTCGACGCCATCACGGCGTTGCGCGTGCAGGTCGTCGGGGGACGGGTCGACGTCGTCGTGCATGACGACCCGTCCGAGACCGGGGCGCGGATCGAGGTGCACGCGGTCGACGGCAGACCCCTCGAGATCTCGTTGTCCGACGGGGAGCTCCGCGTCGGGTACAGCTTCACGCTCGGCGGGTGGGACGGGTTCCTCGACACGTTCCGGTACTTCCGCGAGAGGGACTCGGCCGACGTGCACATCGCCGTCCCGCGATCCGTCACCGTCAAGCTCGGCACGGTCAGCGCGGAGGGCCTGCTGTTCGGCCTCCGTGACGACGCCAGCGTCTCGACCGTCTCGGGCAGCCTGGTCACCGACTCGACCGCCGGAGCGCTCGTCGCCAACGCCATCTCGGGCGAGATCGTCGTCCGGGCCCACGCGGGCGACCTCCGCCTGACGAGCGTCTCGGGAGACCTGACGGCCTCGGGAGACCTCACGCGCGTGCATGCGAACACGGTCGGCGGTGCGGTGACGCTCGACGTCACGTCACTGACGTCGTCGATCACCGCGTCGACCGTCGCCGGCGACGTCACGGTGCGGCTGCCGCACGGCCGAGGGGTCGACGTCGAGGCGCGGAGCGTGTCCGGCCGCGTCGTGATCGACGGGCAGGAGCACAAGGGAGCGAACGTCGGCCAGGCCAAGGTCTCGCTCCCGTCCGGCAGCGGGACGTGCTACGTCGTCTGCTCGAGCGTGACCGGGCATCTGACCGTCCTTCATGCCGCCGAGGTGAGCTGATGCCGCAGGTCTTCGCGCACGGTCAGCTCCGCCTGTACCTGCTGGGACTCC
>DATKTF010000271.1:0-2234 GCA_035531255.1 Cellulomonadaceae bacterium | reverse complement strand
CGACAGGTGGCGTCCGTCACCTGGACCATCACGACCCTCGAGAACGGAGACCCCCTCATGGCCGAGACCATGTTCGACGGGTTCGACCACACCCGCTACCAGGCCGAGGTGGAGGAGCGCTGGGGCACGGCGGCCTACGCCGCCGGGGACACCGGGTGGAGGGTGATGCCGACGGCCGAGCGCGAGGCCTGGAAGCGCCGCGTCACCGAGCTCGGAGCCGCCTGGGTCGCCGCTGCGGAACAGGGCACCGCCCCGGGGTCCGCGGAGGCCCAGGACCTCGCGCGCCGACACTGCGCGTGGCTCGCGAGCATCCCGGGCACGCCCGGCCACGGCAGCGGCAGCCCTGCCAAGGAGTACGTCCTCGGCCTCGGCGAGATGTACGTCGCCGATCCTCGCTTCGCCGCGAACTACGGCGGAGCGCAGAACGCCACGCTCGTCCGCGACGCCCTGCGGGTGTACGCGGAAGGGAACCTGTGAGCCTCGACAGGTGACGGCGGCGCGATGACCTCGCAGCAGGGTCGGCCCTGCTGCGAGGTCATCGCTCTGCCGGGAAGGTCAGCCGTTCTGCGGGAACCCGAGGTTGATGCCGCCATGGCTCGGATCGAGCCAGCGCGACGTGACGACCTTCCCCCGGGTGAAGAACTGCACGCCCTCGACACCGTGCGCGTGAGAGTCACCGAAGAGCGAGGACTTCCACCCACCGAACGAGTAGTACGCCATCGGGACCGGGATCGGGACGTTGACCCCGACCATGCCGACCTGCACCTCGTTCTGGAACCTGCGGGCGGCGCCACCGTCGTTCGTGAAGACGGCCGTCCCGTTGCCGTACCGGTTCGCATTGATGAGGGCCAGACCCTCGTCGTACGACCCGACCCGCACGACGGACAGCACCGGACCGAAGATCTCGTCGGTGTAGATCGACATCGAGGGCGTGACGTGGTCGAACAGGGTCGGGCCGAGCCAGAACCCGTCGGCGTCGCCGTCGACCTCGATCCCGCGCCCGTCCACGACCAGGTCGGCCCCCTCGGCGACCCCGGCGCCGACGTAGCCGGCCACCTTGTCGCGATGGGCCTCGGTCACGAGCGGTCCCATGTCCGCGCCGACGCCGTCTCGCAGCACCGCGCCGTCCCCCGTCCGGAGGCGTGACATGCGGTCCACGATCTTGGCGACGAGCTCGTCCGCGACGGGCTCGACCGCCACGAGCACCGAGATCGCCATGCACCGCTCCCCCGCCGAGCCGAACCCGGCGTTCACGGCCGCGTCGGCGGCCAGGTCGAGGTCCGCGTCGGGAAGGACGAGCATGTGGTTCTTCGCGCCGCCGAGAGCCTGCACGCGCTTGCCGTGGGCCGTACCGGTCTCGTACACGTAGCGCGCGATCGGGGTCGAGCCGACGAACGAGACCGACGCGACGTCCGGGTGCACCAGGAGCGCGTCGACCGACTCCTTGGCCCCGTGCACGACGTTGAACACGCCGTCCGGCAAGCCGGCCTCGCGCCACAGCTCGGCCAGCCAGATCGCGGTCGACGGGTCCTTCTCGCTCGGCTTGAGCACCACGGTGTTGCCGGCCGCGATCGCGACGGGGAAGAACCACATCGGGACCATCGCGGGAAAGTTGAACGGGCTGATGATCCCGACGACACCGAGCGGCTGACGGATCGAGTACACGTCCACCCGGGTCGACGCGTTCTCGGTGAACCCACCCTTGAGGAGGTGCGGGATCCCGCACGCGAACTCGACGACCTCGAGGCCGCGACTGACCTCGCCGAGCGCGTCCGAGAGCACCTTGCCGTGCTCGGCGGTCACGATCGCGGCGAGCTCGTCCTTGCGCGCGTTGAGCAGCTCGCGGAACGCGAACAGGATCGCGGTCCGCCGGCTCAACGCCATGTCGCGCCACCCAGGGAACGCGGCCCGCGCTGCGGCGACCGCGGCGTCGACCTCGTCCGCGCCGCCGAGAGGGACCTCGCCGGTGACGCGACCGGTCGCCGGGTTCGTCACCGGTGCGGTCGGCGCCCCGTCGGGCGCCGCGACCGCGCGTCCCCCGATCCAGTGCGGCACGAGGGTCCGCGTGCCGTCGTTGACGGCAGTCGACGTGGTGGTGGTCGGCACACTCATGATGGTCGCCTTCGTCCAGGAGGAATGCATCACAGTTGACTCGGATCTGACTTCTACATGACTCAGAGGTGACTCAGAGATCACTCAGAGATCACTCAGTGCTGACGGTGCGAGCCTAGTCG
>DATKTF010000270.1:0-2513 GCA_035531255.1 Cellulomonadaceae bacterium | reverse complement strand
GCGAGCACGCCGCCGGCCATCAGCGACGTGTACCAGGCGAGCTCGTTGCGCTGCGCGTTGTCGGTCAGGTCGCCCGTCACGATCACCGCGTCGAGCGGTGCGCCGGTGACCGGCGCCCGGTCGAGCCGTTGCACCGCCTCGAGGGCGGCGGCCGCGACCTGCACCGTGAGGATCTCCTGCGGCCGGTACGTGCCGATCGTCCCGAGTCGCCCGGCGTAGGGCGCACCGGGGTCGCCGTGGCGGTCCAGGTACTCCTGGCGGACGGGCGACTCGGCGTCGCACAGGTGCAGGTCGGAGAGGTGCACCAGGCACGCCAGCGCCTCACCGGCCGCGTGCGGCACGTCGCCGTGGTGGGCCTCGCCGGGGCCGACGACGAGCGCGGACCAACCGAGCGGTCCGGGCTCACCGCGCACGAGAGTCCGCTCGGCCGTCGTCGCGAGGGCGTCTGTGCCGATGGAGATGCTGCTCACCGCGCGGAAGGACGCGCCGGACGAGAGGTCGGTCGCGACACCGGCCGACATGCCGGCGTCGTCCCGGGTGGTGCCAGCGGTCACTGCAGGACCACCGCGCCCGCACCCGGCCGGACGCTCACCGCGACCGCGTCGCCGACCGCGAGACCGTCCGCGGCCTCACCCAGGACGTCGGCCGTCACCAGGCCCTCGGTCGGATGCTCGACCACAGCGCGGGTGAACGCGCCGAGGAACGACAGTGCGACGAGGCGCGCCACCGGTCCGGTCCCTGACTCGGCCCGGTCGACGTGCAGCTGCTCGGGCCGCACCACCGCGTGCTTCTGCGGTGCGTCGGCGACCGTCGTGGCCCCGCCCCCGGACGCCGGAGCGTCGTCCCCGACGGCCTCGACCTTCCCGCCCAGCACGAACCACGAGCCGTCGACGGTCCGCTCGGCCGAGAGCCGGTTGACCGTCCCGACGAAACCGGCCACGAACTGCGACGCGGGCCGGCTGTACAGCACCCTCGGCGGGTCGATCTGCTCGAGCTCACCGTCACGCATGACGGCCACCCGGTCGGCGACGGCCATCGCCTCGTGCTGGTCGTGCGTGACGAACACGGTCGTCACACCGACCTCCTGCTGCAGGCGGCGGATCTCGTCGCGCAGGTGCTCGCGCACCTGGGCGTCGAGCGCGGACAGCGGCTCGTCGAGCAGCAGCAGCCGCGGCTCGGTCGCGATGGCCCGCGCGAGCGCGACGCGCTGGCGCTGACCGCCGGACATCTGGTGCGGGTACTTGTCCGCGTGCTTCTCCAGGCGCGTGACGGCGAGCAGCCTGTCGACGGTCTCCGCCGTCTCGAGGGCACCCTTGCGTCGGACCTTGAGACCGAACGCGATGTTCTGCCGACCGGTCAGGTTCGGGAACAGGCTGTAGTCCTGGAACACCATGCCGAACCCGCGGTGGCGGGGCGAGACGTGCGTGACGTCCTCGCCGTCCACCAGGATCTGCCCGGCGTCGGGCTGCTCGAACCCGGCGAGCAGGCGCAACGCGGTCGTCTTGCCGCAGCCCGACGGGCCGAGCAGGCACACCATCTCCCCGGACTCGACCTGCAGGTGCAGGTCGGCGAGGGCGACGGTCGTCCCGAAGGTCTTGCGAACACCGATCATCTCGATCGTGGCCATGAGGATCCTCCTCGGATCAGAAGCCGGTCGTGCTCATGCCGAGCCCGCGACGTCGCAGCATGTGCACGACGGCGCCGAGCGCGAGAGCGGTGAGCACCATGACGGCGAGCGCGAGCGCCATCCCGGCCTGGGGGGAGTCGCGCTGGTAGTTGACCAGGTAGGTCGGGAGCGTGTTCTTGAGCAGCAACGACGCGAACGCGAACTCGCCGAGCACGAGTGCCGCGGTCAGCCCGCTGGCCGCCACGATCGACGCGCTCAGGTTCGGCACGAGCACACGGAACAGCACCGTCAGCTCCGAGGCGCCGAGGCTCCGAGCTGCCTCGACCAGCGTCCGGGCGTTGATGGCCCGCAGGCCGGAGTCGAGGGCCCGGTACGTGAACGGCATCGCCCAGATCGCGTAGAACGGCACCAGGCTGAGCGTGCTCGTGAGGAACCACGGTGCGACGTCGCGGAACGTCGCCGCGACGCCGACGACCAGGGCGATCGGCGGGATCACCCACGGGAGCAGGGTGAGCGCACTGAGCACCGGCCGCAGCCGTGGGGCACGGATCTCGGCGATGATCGCGAGCGGCAGCAGCAGGGCGAGGTCGAGGACCACCGACAGCACCGCGAGGATCGCGCTGGTCTTCGCGGCGTCCCACAGCGCCGGCTGGCTGAGCGCGTCGACGAGCGAGGACGCCGACCACTTCGAGAACAACGTCGAGGCGTCGAGCAGCACGACCGGCACGTTCTGGAACGCGAACCGGGCCATCGCGAGCTGGGGCACCAGGAAGTACAGCCCGAGCACCGTGAGGAAGGTCCACCGCACGACGCGCAGGCCGCGGTGACGGGCCGGTCCGCGCGTCGGGCGGGCCGGGGCCGCGGACGGGGCCTGGACGCGCGGCAC
>DATKTF010000269.1:0-7138 GCA_035531255.1 Cellulomonadaceae bacterium | reverse complement strand
ACCAGCCAGAACGAGCACGCGAGGAAGAGGCCCTCGCCGCCCGGCAGCCCGTCGTCGGACCCGGCGGTCTGGTAACGCCTGACGAATCCATCCTGGGTGAGGTCGCGCTGGATCGCGGCGATCGTGCCGCGGACGCGTGGGTCCGTCGCCGGCAGGAACCCGACGCGAGGGATCAGGAGCAGGCTGGCGTCCAGCGCGTCGGAGCCGTAGGACTGTGTGAACGTGCGGCGGTCCTCGTCGTAGCCGTGCGCGATCACGTCCGCGTGGATGGTGTCCCGCAGCGCCTCCCAGCGGGCAGCCGGCCCGTGCAGGTGCGGGTGGGTCCGGACGGCCCGCGACATCCGGTCGGCCGCGACCCAGGCCATGACCTTCGAGTGGGTGAAGTGCCGACGCGCACCCCGCACCTCCCAGAGTCCGTTGTCGGGCTGGTCCCACGCACCCTCGAGGTGCTCCATCAGCGCGGTCTGGACGTCCCACGCGTCCTCGCGCGTGCCCAGCCCCGCGTCGCGGGCCAGGCACAGTCCGTCGAGCGTCTCGCCCCAGACATCGAGCTGGAGCTGGTCGGACGCGGCGTTGCCGGTGCGGACCGGTCGCGAACCCTCGTAGCCGGCCAGCCACGGCAGCTCGGCCTCCGGGAGGCGCCGCGTGCCGTCGAGCCCGTACATGATCTGCAGCTCCGCAGGATCGCCGGCCACGGCCCGGAGCAGCCACTCGCGCCACGCCCGCGCCTCGGTGAGAAACCCGGCGGAGACCAGCGCCTGGAGGGTGTAGGTCGAGTCGCGCAGCCAGCAGTAGCGGTAGTCCCAGTTGCGCGGTCCGCCGATCTGCTCCGGGAGGGAGGTCGTGAGGGCGGCGACGATCCCGCCGGTCGGCTGGTAGGTCAGCGCCTTGAGCGTCAGGAGCGACCGCATGATCGCGTCCCGGTACGGACCGCTCAGGGGAGTGCCACCCTGCGACCACGTGGTCCAGAAGTCCAGGGTCTCGCGCAGTGCGACCTCGGGGTCGACGACCGCCGGGGTCCGCTCGTGGCTGTGGTGCCAGGTGAGGACGAAGGGGATCCGGTCCCCGGCACGCACGGTGATCTCGGAGACCGTCGCCCAGTCCTGCCCGTGCGTCGGCACCGGGGTGCGGAGCCGGACCGCGTCGGGCCCGGCGACCGCGATCATCTGGTCGGCGTGGTGGCGGACCCACGGCACGACGCGCCCGTAGTCGAACCGCAGCCGGAGCGTCGAGCGCACGGCCACCGCGCCGCTGACGCCCTCGACGATGCGCACGACGTCGGGAGCATGACCGCGCGGCGGCATGAAGTCGATGACCCGGATCGTCCCCTCCGGGGTGACCCACTCGGTCTCGAGCACGAGCGTGTCGTCGACGTAGCGGCGGCTCGTGCAGGTGCCGCCGGACTCGGGGGCGATCTGCCAGTGCCCGGCGTCCGGGGTGTCGAGCAGCGCGGCGAAGCACGCGGGGGAGTCGAAGCGTGGCAGGCACAGCCAGTCGATCGAGCCGGTGGTCGCGACCAGAGCGCCGGACTGCAGGTCTCCGAGCAGGGCGTAGTCCTCGATGCGAGCCATCCGCCGATCTTGTCAGCCCTCGCTGGACGTCGCCTGGGGTCCGGGGGTACCACGCCCAGGCGAGGGGGTTAGCGTGGCCTCACCCGGGGCCGAGGAGCACCGGGTCGCGACCACGACCGAGAACCCGCCCGCTCGACCGGAGTCCCGACCGAACCAGCGTCCGGACAGACCAGAGGAGATCCCCGTGCTGCTGACAGGCAAGACGATCGTGGTCACCGGCGGCAACAGCGGGATCGGCGAGGCGATCGTGCTCGCCGCCGCGGCCGAGGGCGCCAACGTCGTGATCGACTACGTGGCCCACCCGGAGGAGACGACGGCGCTGATCGCCCGGGTCGAGGCCGCGGGCGGGCACGCCGTCGGGGTGCATGCGGACGTCTCGAAGGTCGCGGACGTGCAGACGATGATCCGCACGGCGGTGCAGACGTACGGGCGGCTCGACGTGCTCGTCAACAACGCGGGCATCGAGACGCGCACCTCGGTGCTGGAGACCACCGAGGACGACTTCGACACGGTCATGGCGGTGAACCTGAAGAGCGCGTTCTTCGGCACCCAGGCGGCTGCGCGTCAGTTCGTCGCGCAAGGCGGCGGGGGGCTGATCCTCACCGTCTCCTCGGTGCACGAGGACTGGCCGATGCCCGGGAACGCCGCCTACTGCGTCTCGAAGGGCGGCATCCGGATGCTGACGCGCACCGCGGGCGTCGAGCTCGGCCCGCACGGCATCCGTGTCGTCAACATCGCCCCGGGAGCGGTCGCCACCCCGATCAACGCGTCCACCGAGAGCGACCCGCTGAAGATGAAGGCGCTCGACGGGGCGATCCCGCTGGGTCGGATGGCCGCGCCGGCCGAGATCGCGGACGTCGTGGTGTTCCTGGCGTCGGGTCGCGCGGGCTACATGACCGCAACCACGGTCGTGGTCGACGGCGGCATCATGCAGGGCAGCGTCGGGCTGTGACGCCGTCGGGCCGCGACGCGGTCGGGTCGTGAGCCCGCTGCCACGGCTCGTCGACCGGGCGGCGCCGAGCGTGGCACGCAAGGACCCCGACAGCGGCCGGCACTGGGTGCCCTGGTCGTGCGAGCTCGCCGGGACGGCGATCCTGATCGCCGGTGGTCTGTCGGCGGTGTTCCTCGACTTCGGGCCCGCGAGCCCGATCACGTCCGTGCTGCCGTCCGCCTCGGTCCGTCTGCTGCTGACGGGTCTGCTCTTCGCCGGCACCGGCAGCCTCGTCGCGCTCAGCCCGATCGGACGGGTGAGCGGCGCCCACCTCAACCCGGCGGTGACGCTCGCGTTCTGGCTGCGACGCTCGGTGCACGTGCACGACCTCGCGGGCTACGTCGTCGCGCAGCTGCTCGGTGCGCTGCTCGCGACGGCGGTCCTCGAGCTCGCGTGGGGTCGCACCGCGCACGCGCTCCACCTCGGTGCGACACAACCCGGTCGTGGACTGAGCGACCTGGGTGCCACCGCGGTCGAGGCGGGGATGACGGCGGTGCTCGTCCTGACGATCCTGCTGATGACCTCGAGCGCGCGGACGGCCCGGTGGACCCCGCTCGCGAACTGGTTCGTGGTGGCGGCGCTGGTGTGGCAGGGGGCGCCGTACACCGGCACGAGCCTCAACCCGGCGCGGAGCATCGCTCCCGCCCTGCTCGCACCCGAGCTCGCGCACCTGTGGGTGTACCTCGTCGGGCCGCTCGCGGGTGCGGTCCTCGCGGTGGGTGTCCTCGAGGCGTTGCGTGTGACGAGAACGGTCACGGCCAAGCTGTTCCACGACCCCCGGTACGCGAGCACGCTCGCGGCCGAGCTGCCGACGGCCGTGCGGCGAGCGCGTGCCGCCTGACCGCCGCGCGACCTGCGCCTGCGCCTGACCGCCGCGCCCGGGGATCAGGACGGCAGCGCCGCAGGTCAGGACCGGCCCGCACGTGAGGCGGTACCGAGCCGGTGAGGGTCAGACCTTGTCGGTGGGCGCCGGATCGGTGGGCTTCGGCTCGGTCGGTGACACGGTCGTCGTCGTGTCTTCACGGAGGTCCTTGACCTCGTTCTTGAAGATCTTCATCGACTGACCGACGCTCTTGGCCATGTCCGGCAGTCGCTTGGCACCGAACAGCAGCACCAGGACGATCAGCAGGATGAGCAGATGGATGGGCTCGAGACCGTTGCGGAACATGACGAACCTCCGTGGGGGTGATGAGGTGAGACTAGCCGGTCACGATGACGCGGCGGTCACGCGGGACCGCCGACGCCGAGCGGGACCAGCCGGACGGTCCAGGTCGAGGGCGTGGCGTACAGCTCGTAACCGGGCAGCACCCCCGGCCCGCACGACGCGCTGCCCAGGCCGGTCTGAGCCAGGTCGAGGTTGACGAACACCCGGTCGCGCGGCACGAGGTCGATCGTGTGCGCGGCACGGTCGAGGTCCTCGCTCGTCCACCGGCGCACCGTGAGCTCGACGGTGGGTCTGCCCTCGACGCGCACACCCCCGGCCGCTCCGCGGAGCTCGGCCCAGCGGACTGCGGTCCGGTTCCCGTTCTCCTGGGGACGCAGGTACGGGGTCTGGAGGGCGTCGACGCTGCTGCGGTAGCGGCCGACGACCGCCGACCGTGCGCTGTCCGCGTAGGCCTCGCCGGGTCCGCCGCCGAACCACTCGACCTCGTCGATCCCCGCGGGCAGGGCCATGCGCAGTCCCAGGCGGGGGATCGGGTCGGTCCACGGCCCCTCGGGGACGACGTCGACGGTGAGCACGAGGGCGTCGCCGTCAGCCGTCCACCGGTAGGTGGTCAGCATGCCGAGGTCGGTGGCGGCGGGCGCCACGCGGGTGCGCAGCGTGAACCCGTCCGCGTCCCAGCGCTGCTCGACGACCCTGTGCGTCAGCCGGTCGAGACCGAGCTCACGCCACCGTGGCGCCACCGGGGTCCCGTGCATGCCGAGGTCGTTGTCCGTCGGCGCCCGCCACAGGTCCAGCCGGGGTCCGTCGACGGACAGTCCGCCGAGTCGGGTGAGCACGCCGGTGTGCGCGTCGAACCGGTCCCGGGCCAGCGGACCGGTGGCGACGGACGTCGCCGCGTCGGCTCTGCGAGTCGCCTTCTTGGCACCGGACCGGCGCTGCCCCGTGCCGACCTGGAACTGCCCGACGGCGACCTCGTGACCGGCCGGCGCCCACCTCGCGTCCTGGGCGAGGACGGCGCGCACGGTCAGCCACGACTCCCGGGCGGCGGCGGTCGGGGTTGCGAGCGGGACGGTGACGGTGCCCTGCGGGGGCACCGGCGGGACGATGAGCTCGCCGCTCTCGGTCGCGACCCCCTCGACCTCGTGCGCCCAGGTGAACCGCAGGGCCGACGTGTCGGCGAAGTCCTGCAGGTTGGCGACCGTGACCCGACCGCGCTCGACGGCCACCCGCACGGGGGAGATCACCGCCTTGTACTCGACGAGCCCCGGCGACGGCGTGCGGTCCGGGAACAGGAGACCGTCGGCGACGAAGTTGCCGTCGTGCAGCGGCTCGCCGAAGTCCCCGCCGTACGCGAAGAACTCGCGGCCGTCCTCGGTCCGCTTGCGGATCCCGTGGTCGATCCACTCCCAGATGAAGCCGCCCTGGCACCGCGGGTACCGCTCGAACAGCTGCTGGTACTCCAGCAGGCCGCCGGGGCCCGTTCCCATGGCGTGCCCGTACTCGCAGAGGATGAACGGGAGCCTGCGCCGATGGGCGTCCAGCTCCGGGTCCATCGTGATCGGCTCGGCGTGCCGGCCGATCTCGTCGACCTCGGCGTGCGGCGCATACATCCGGCTGTAGACGTCGACGTAGCCCGACTCCCAGTCGCCCTCGTAGTGCACCGGTCGGCCGGGGTCGCGCTCGTGAGCGAAAGCGGACATCGCCGGCAGGTTCTGCCCTTCGCCGGCCTCGTTGCCGAGCGACCACATGATCACGCTCGGGTGGTTCTTGTCCCGCTCGATGGTCCGACGGATCCGGTCCAGCAGTGCCGGACGCCAGCGGAGGTCGTCGCTCGGGTTCCCCATCCAGTCCGTGAAGAAGAAGCCGTGGGTCTCGTAGTCGCACTCGTCGATCACGTACAGCCCGTACTCGTCGCACAGGTCCAGGAAGTCCGGGTGCGGCGGGTAGTGGCTGGTCCGTACCGCGTTGATGTTGTGCCGCTTCATGAGCAGCACGTCCGCGAGCATGTCCTCCGCCGTGACGGCGCGGCCCCGGTCCGGGTCCCACTCGTGCCGGTTCACGCCCCGGATCAGGATCCGTCTCCCGTTGACCGTGAGGAGCCCGCCGGTCACGGCCACCGTGCGGAAGCCGATCCGGATCGTGAGCGTCTCGTCGCCCGCGGTGAGCGTCGCGTCGTACAGCCGGGGCTGCTCCGCGGACCAGGGCTCGACGCCCGGCACGAGGTGCGGCCCGGCGGCCGGCACCCGGTCGAGGCCGAGCTCCGGGACCGTGAGGAGCGCGGGGACGTCGGTCTCGACGCGGAGCGTGCCCGTGCCGGTCGTGTGGTCGTAGTCGGCGTGCACGAAGACGTCGTCGACGGCACCCTCCGGACGGGAGATCACGCTCACGGAGCGGAAGACCCCCGACATCCACCACATGTCCTGGTCCTCGAGGTAGCTCGCCGGCGACCACTGGTGGACCCGGACCGCCAGCACGTTCGTGCCGGACCGCAGGTGCGGGCCGACGTCGAACTCGGTCGTCAGGCGACTTCCTGTCGACCAGCCGAGCTCGACCCCGTTGATCCATACCGTGAACGCCGAGTCGACGCCGAGGAACCGCAGCACGGCGGCGCCGTCGGGCCAGCCGTCCGGGAGCTCGAACGTGCAGCGGTACTCGCCGGTCGGGTTCTCGTCGGGGACGAACGGCGGGTCCACCGGGAACGGGTAGCGCACGTTCGTGTAGGCGGGGTTCCCGTGCCCCTGGAGCTGCCAGTGCCCGGGCACCTCGATCGTGCCCCAGTGGGCGTCGTCGAAGTCGGGTGACTCGAAGCCGTCGGTCGCGTCGTCGGCGCGTGACGCCAGGCTGAACCGCCAGGTGCCGTCCAGCAGCACCCGCGGTGCGTCTGACGTCAGGTGGGCGCGCGGTGCCCGGCGGCCCTCACCGGGGGCCACGCTGGTCAGGAGGGCGGGGGGAGTGCTCATGGGACGTCACCTCGACGTTGGGCTGGGGCTGGGCGGCGGACAGGGTGCGGCGGCGCTGGGGTACGGCGGTCGATGCCGTTCGGGGCTGAGGGACCTCGCGTCACGGCACGGCCGTCACCACCAGGACGAGCGCCTGCGCCGGTGCGAGCACCGGCATCGACAGCCCGGACGACGTGAGCACGGCCCCGGTCGTCTCGAGGCCGGTTGCGCGCGCGACCGCCATCCACCCGGGCTCGGCCCGTTGGACCGTCAGTGGCGCGGGGATCCCGGCGGGCAGGGTCACCCGGTAGCGACGATCCGGGTCGAGGCCCGGGAGCGGACGCAGTCCCGGCCGGGCCGAGTCCCCGCTGACGAGCTGGACGAACGCGAACACGCCGGCGCTCGCATCGGCGGCGACGACTCCGTGAAGCCGTTCGCCGACCTCGTCGGAGTCCGCACGGACCACGTCGCC
>DATKTF010000268.1:0-2850 GCA_035531255.1 Cellulomonadaceae bacterium | reverse complement strand
GTCGAGATACCTCTTCTTCGTCTACAGGACGCCGGACTGGCGCAGGGCGGCGGTGAGCTGCGCTGCGGCGGCGGGCAGGTCGGCGGCGTCGAGCATGACGCCCTGTCGGTTGCCCGTGTCCGGGCGCGCGGTGGAGACCGGTGCGAGCGAGACGAGCGGTTCGGGGACGTCGAGCGCGGCGAGGTCGAGCACCCGGGTCGGCTTCTTCGCGGCGCCGAGGATCTCCTTCATCCCCGGCACCCGTGGGAGCGCGGCGTCCGCGGTCGCCGCGAGCACGACCGGCCCGTCGGCGACGACCGTCTCGACTCCCCCGGTGACCTCGCGCTCCACGACGAGGGATCCGCCGTCGGCGGTCACGGCGCGGACCGCGTTGAGACCGGCCCAGCCGAGCTGCGCCGCGAGGGTCATCGCGACCTGACGGTCCCCGACGTCGACCGAGGACTCCCCGGCGACGATGACGTCGACGTCACCGATCGCGCGCACCGCCCCGGCGAGGACGGCGGCGATCCGGGTGCCGTCCGCGCCCCGGAGGACATCGTCGGCGACCAGCACCAGCGAGTCGAGCCCACGCGAGAGCGCGGCCTTGCGGGCCAGCGGGCTGTCGATCGCGGCGGCGCCGACGGTCACACCGACAACCTCTCCCCCGCAGGTGTCCGCGAGCGTACGGGCGAGCTCGAAGGCGACCGGGTCGTACTCGCTGACCGCGCCCTTCGCTCGGCTCCAGTCGACGGTGCCGTCGGGGCCGACCTCGGCGTCCTGCGGGTTCGCTGCCCACTTGTAGGCGACGACGATCTTCATGGGTGTCTCTCCTTCACCGTGCCGGGCGCCGAGGCCTCAGCTGTGGTCCTTGACGATCTGGCGGCCGGCGATGTGCACCATGATCTCGTCGGTCCCGCCGCCGAACCGGTGCCCGCGCAGGTCGCGCCACAACCGTGAGACGCGGGTGCCGACGGTCACGCCGACGCCGCCGAAGATCTGCATCGCCTCGTCCGCGACCTCGAAGGCGGCCATCGCGCAGTACCGCTTGCACAGCGCGCCCTGGCTCTTGAGGGGCAGCCCCTGGTCGACCATCCACGCGGTGCGGTACACGAAGTTCCGCATGTTCTCGAGCTTGATGGCCATGTCGGTGAGCTTGAGCTGGATGAGCTGGAACGACCCGATGGGCTTGCCGAACTGGACCCGCTGAGCGGCGTAGGACGCGGCGTCGTCGAAGGCGCACTGCGCCTGGCCGAGGCAGTTCGCGGCGATCACGAGGCGCTCGAGCTCGAAGTTGCGCATGAGCTGCTTGAAGCCGGCGCCTTTGACCCCGACGAGGCAGCTCTCCGGCAGCGTGACGTCGTCCATGAAGATCTCGCACGAGTCGCTGATGTGCCAGACGATCTTGTCCAGCCGGTTGGTCGTCAGCCCGGGCGAGTCCATCGGGACCAGGTACATCGAGATCGCCTCGCGCGGGTTCTCCACCGCGGGGTCCTTCGCCATGACGAGCAGGTTCCGCGACGCGAGCGCGCTCGTGATGAGCGTCTTGGTCCCGTTGAAGGTCACCATGCCGTCGTGGTGGACGGCGGTCGTCGCCATCGCGGAGCTGTCGGAGCCGGCGCCCGGCTCGGTGAAGCCCAGCGCGAACGGCACGTCGCCGGCCGCGAGGTAGCCGAGGATCTCGCGCTTCTGGTCCTCGTTGCCGAACTCGAGGATGTCCGTGGCCTGGAGCAGCTCGAGGCCGTAGCCGTTGTTGAGGCCCTGGCGTGCGACGCGCTCGGCGAGCAGCACGAGCGTCACCGCGTCGCAGGGCGTGCCGCCGTACTCCTCGGGGAAGCCGAGCGATCCGAAGCCGGCGTCGTTCATCGCCCTGCGGAACGACGTCGGCTGCTGGTGGTTCAGGTCGAGGTCCGCGATGTACGACTCGGGGCACTCGCGCTCGAGCACGTCGCCGAGGCTGTCGAGCAGGAGGACCTGCTCGTCGGTGAGGCCGAAGTCCATGGTCGTCCGCCTTTCGATGTCTGGGTGGGCGCTGCTCTGCCGCGCCTCGGGCCACCGTGGACGGTGCCGTGACCCCATCGTCGGGGCCGTCCGGGGGCCCGTTCGCAGGACGATCGTCCTAATTACCGACGCATCGCGTCCGGAATCCGAAATCGACGGGGCGAACCGGGACGTTCGACCCGTGACGCCAGAGGCGGACTCCCGAACGCTGTGCCGCGAGCGAGTACCGCGGCCGGGTTGCCGGACGCCGCTCGACCCCGACGCCCGACCCCGCACGACCTCCACGAAGGAGCACCGAGAGTGGCACACGTGATCACCGCGGCCCAGGCCGCCGAGCTCATCCATGACGGGGACACGGTCGCCCTCAGCGGCTTCGGTCTCGCCTGCGTCAACGAAGAGGTGATCGCCGCGGTCGAGACAAGGTTCGTCGAGACCGGCGCACCGCTGAACCTCACCGCGATCCACGCGAGCGCCGTCGGCGACCGCCGCACCAAGGGCATGAGCCACTGGGGTCACGAGGGCCTGCTCAAGCGGTGGATCGGCGGCATCGCGATCGCGTCACCCGCCCTCGCGAAGCTGATCGAGGCCGACGGGTGCGAGGCGTACAACCTGCCCCAGGGCGTGATCACCCAGCTCTACCGGGAGATCGCGGCCAAGCGCCCCGGGATCATCACGAAGGTCGGCCTCGGCACGTTCGTCGACCCCCGCGTCGAAGGTGCCCGGATGTCCCCCCGCTCGGTCGAGGACGTCGTGCACGTCATCGAGCTGGCCGGCGAGGAGTGGCTCTTCTACCCGTCCTTCCCGATCAACGTCGGGCTGATCCGCGGCACGGTCGCCGACGAGAACGGCAACCTCACCCTCACCAAGGAGGGC
>DATKTF010000267.1:0-4930 GCA_035531255.1 Cellulomonadaceae bacterium | reverse complement strand
TCGTCGAGCACCAGGACCAGAGGGTCGTGAGCAAGCGCGCACACGAACGCGAGCTGGCGCTGCAGCCCGAGGGGGAGCTCGGCAACGAGCCGGTCGGCGGAGGGACGGAGCGCCTCGGGCAATCGCGACGCGGCGGCTCCGTACGCCTGCGCGCTGAACGTGAGGTTCTCCCGCACGGTGAGGTCGCCGTACAGCCCGAGTCCCTGCGGTACGTAGCCGAGACGGGTCCGGCGCTCGCGGTCGGGAGGGCCGCCGAGCAGCGCGACCTCGCCCGCCGACGTCGCGATGAGACCGAGAAGCATGCGGATCAGCGTCGTCTTGCCTGCGCCGTTCGCACCGAGGAGACCGACGACCTCGCCTGCTCCGACGCTCATCGTCACGTCCTCGACCGCGACGACGTCCCCGAAGCGGCGACCCGCACGATCCGCTCGCAGCAGCTCACCGGAGGAGGTCCGGCCCACGTCGGAGGTCGTCACGAGGCCGGCCCCTGCCGGTGGCGCCGGACGAGCGACAGGGCGATGACCACGTCCTCGAGGTCCGGGACGAGGGTGGGCGCGTCCTGGGGTGCGGCCGAGCCCGGCCAGTACTCGTGGAACTCGCGCCCCCGCCGCCACGCCCAGTCCCTCCGGCTCGGGCCCGCGGTGCGCGTGACCACGCCGTCGAACGACCCAAGGATGTCCGCGCGACTCCCGCTCGCCAGCGTCCGTCCGCCGTCGAGCGCCAGCAGGGTCGCGGCTCGTTCCGCCTCGTCCAGGTACGTCGTCGACATCACGACGGCGGCGCCGGCGGCCGCAGCCTCGGACACCAGTCGCCACAGGTCGACGCGGCTCACGGGGTCGACACCGGTGCTCGGTTCGTCGAGCACCAGCAGCAGCGGGCCGTGCAGCATCGCCATGGCGAAGCCGAGCTTGCGGCGCATCCCGCCGGAGAGCTGGGAGGCCGGGCGGTCGACGGCGTCCAGGAGACCGGCGCGTGCGAGCAGCTCGTCGCGGCGGGTCGACAACGTCGTGCCGGACAAGCCGTAGACACCGCCGACGAAGGTCATGTTCTGCGCCACCGTGAGAGCCGGCCAGCTCCCTGCGGTGGCCGGCAGGTAGCCGATCTGGTGGGGTGACGGCGCGTCGACCTCCCCGTGCTCGAGCCGGAGCCGGCCGACCAGGCTGCGCAGCAGGGTCGTCTTCCCGGCGCCGTCGCCACCGACGACGGCGACCACCGACCCGGGCTCCACCTCGAGAGTCACGTCGTCGAGCGCGCGGGTGTCGCCGAACCGCACGACGGCCGACCGGACCGCGTAGGTCATCGGCCGCTCCGCCCCGCATCGGTGGTCTGCGCCGTGTCGGGTCCCGCGTCGCTTCCGGCGTCGGTGGCGAGGTGGCGATGGCTTCGGCTGGGCGCGAGGTCGCGACGGAAGCGCAGGGTCGCGCCGCTGAACACCACGACCGCCATCACCGCGAGCATCAGGAACGGAAGCCAGAGCGACGCCATGGACGCCCCTCGCAGCATCACGCCCTGCGAGATCATCGTGAAGTACGTCAGCGGGAGCAGGTAGCCGATCCAGCGGACCCCGGCGGCCATCGCGTCCAGCGGGAAGATCATGCCGGAGAGCAGGATCTGCGGGAGCAGGAACATGAAGGCGGTCTGGATCGCCTGACCGGCGGTCTGCGAGATCGTCGAGATCAGGACACCGAGCCCGAGCACGACGAACAGGAACAGCGCGGCGCCGAGAGCGAAGACGAACGCGTTGCCGTTGAAGGGCACGCGGAACAGCAGCATGCCGAGACCCGTGATGACGACCATGTCGAGCGAGGCGACCAGGAAGTACGGCGAGATCTTGCCGAGGATCACCGTGGACGGCCTGATCGGCATGACCGCGAGCTGCTCGAGGGTGCCGGTCTCGCGCTCGCGCACCAGCCCGATGCTCGTGACGATCGTGCCGATGAACGTGAGGATGAGCCCGATGATCGCGGGAACCATCACCCAGGAGGTCTTGAGGTCGGGGTTGTACAGGATCTGGCTGCTGACCTTGTCGCCGAACGTGTTCAGGACCGAGACGATCGCCTGGGACGCGAAGAGGTTGGAGCCGTCGACGAGGGCGAGCGCAGGCTGTCGGCCGGTGACGATCGCCACGTCCACGGTGTTGTCCTTCAGGAGCCGCTCGGCGTCCGCCCGGGTGCCGGACGGCTCGATCCGCGTGACGTCGAAGAACGACGACGGCAGCGTCGCCGCGAGCTGCGACGCCCCCGGCCCGACTGCTGCTGCGGTGACCGTCGGCACGCGGAAGTTCGCCGCGTAGCCGAAGATCACGAGCAGCAGCAGCGGCATCCCGATCAGCATCGCAAGCGTGCGTCGGTCGCGACTGAGCTCGCGGAACTCCTTGACGATCATGGCGCGCATGCGGCCGACCCTAGGCCGACCCGGCACGTACGTCTACGCGTGTGGAATTCGCGGATCTCGAGGCCGGAGCGCGGCCGCGACCCGCTCAGCCGTGCAGCAACCGTTCGCGCCAACCCGGGAAGAGCGAGTCGGCGTCGCCGGGGAAGGACTCGAAGGCGCGCGCGAGCTCCCGGTGCGTCGCCGCCCACTCGACCGGGTCCGCCCCCGCCTTCCAGCCCTCGTAGGCCTGGCGGAGCGAGACCGCCCCGGCGGCGGGGCCGTCGAGGTGCCCGTAGGCGCCGCCGCCTGCGGTGCTGATGAGGTTGCCGTGACCGAGGTTCGCGAAGAACCCGGGCAGCCGCAGGGCATTCATGCCGCCCGAGATGATCGGCGTGGTGGCCTTGATGCCGTCCCACTTCTGGAGGTAGACGGGACCCTGCGCCTCGTCGCGCTCGATCATGTAGGCGATCACCCGGTCATCCGTGCCGCCCTCCATCTTCCCGTAGCCCATCGTGCCGACGTGGATGCCCGAGGCGCCCTGCAGGCGGGCCATCTTGGCCAGCACGAACGCGGTGTAGCCGCGCTTGGCGCTCGGCGAGGTGACCGCGCCGTGGCCGGCCCGGTGGTAGTGCAGGAACTGGTTCGGGTAGTTACGACGCGCCGTCGTGACCATCCCCGGCCCGCCGACGTAGCCGTCGACCAGGAACGCGAGCTTGTTGGCGTCCGGCCCGAAGGTCTCCAACGCGAAGTCGGCGCGCGCGAGCATCTCGTGGTGGTCGTCCGCCGTGATGTTCATCGAGAACAGCTTCGCCGCGCCGGTCTCGTCCATCGCCCGCTTCATCGCGTCGTAGACCAGCGGGATGGTCTTCTTCAGCGGCGAGAACACCTGGTTGCCCTGGGGCTCGTCGTTCTTGATGAAGTCCCCGCCCAACCAGAACGCATGGGCGGCCTCGGCGAACGGCTCGGGACGCAGCCCGAGCTTGGGCTTGATGATCGTCCCGGCGATGAAGCCGCCGTCCGTGACCGGGCGGCCGAGGATCCGCCACAGGTCCTCGATGTTCATCGACGGCCCGTCGAACTGGCGGATGACCTCGGGCGGGACCCAGAAGTCGATCATCTTGGCGTGCTCGATGTCGCCCATGCCCTGGTTGTTGCCGATGGTCAGGGTGAGGAACGAGACCATCATCATCCGACCGTCGGTGACGTTGCGGTCGAACAGGTCGAGCGGGTAGGCGATCCGCATGTCCTCGGTCGTCTCGTCGACGTGGTAGACGAGGGCGTCGACGCCCTTGGTGAAGTCGTCCGTCGTGGAGACCTCGACGTTCGTGCCGGTCGAGGACTCGGCGGCGAAGTGCGCGGCGGCCTCGAGGTACGCGAGGCCGGCCTTCGGCTTCATGCGGTACGCGCACAGGATGTGCTTGCCACCGGCGATGAGCTCGGACTCCTGCAGACTGAGGTCGGCGTAGCGGTGCGACTGGTCCATGCGCTGCTCCTTAGTGGGTCGGCCCGGGTCGTGTGCGGGTGCCGAGGTGATCGGTCCGGTGGAGGTCGTGGAGGTCGTGGAGGTCGGCGAGCGTCACGCCGGAGAGGTCGTCGAGGACGGTGAGGGCGCCGGTGGTGTCGTCCCCCACCGTGTAGGGGCTCCGCGTCACCACCGTGGGGAGGCCTGCCGTGACGGCCGCGTGCAACCCCACCGAGGAGTCCTCGATCGCGAGGCACTCCTCGGGCGCCAGGCCGAGTCGCGCGGTCACCCAGGTGTAGATGTCAGGGGCGGGCTTCTTCCGGGGCACGACGTCGCCCGCCCCGATGACGTCGAACCAGCCAGGTGCGTCAGGACCGAGACCGACCTCGAGGAGGGCCGTGACGTTCTCGGGGCTCGTCGTGGATGCGATGGCGAGTCTCATCCCGGTGGCCCGAGCCTCGTCGACGAGTCGTGCCACCCCCGGCCGGAGCCGGATCCTCCCCTCGGCCACGAACGCGACGTACCGTCTGGTCTTGTCGGCGTGCAGCGCGGCGATCGACTCGTCGGCATCCGGGCGCGCCAGGAAGCCGGGGTCGTGCCGCTCGCAGAAGTGCCGGATCCGCTCCTTGCCACCGGTCACACCGAGGAGCCCGCCGTAGACCGCGACATCCCAGTGCCAGGGCAGACCTGCGTGCGCGAATGCGGCGTTGAAGGCAGGCCGATGGCCGTCACGCTCGGTGTCGGCGAGCGTGCCGTCCACGTCGAAGACCAGCGCCTGGAGTGCCATGCGCCGACGCTAGGCCGCAGCGACGACGCCGCCCTCACCCCCAGGGGGGACGACGGGGGTGAGACGCCGACGACGTGCCCTTGCCCGCCCTTGCCCGCCCTTGCCCGCCCTTGCCCGCCGAACCTGACCGCCTCGCCCACCCCGCCACGCGCGACGCGGTGGTGGTCTCACCCCGTCGGCTCGGGCGCATGAACCACCGGCAGCTCGACGATCACCGTGGTGCCGTGCCCGGGCATCGACTCGATGCGCAGCGACGCACCGACCAGCGCGCACCGTTCGGCGATCGACGACAGCCCGAAGTGCGCGCC
>DATKTF010000266.1:0-5015 GCA_035531255.1 Cellulomonadaceae bacterium | reverse complement strand
GCCGTGCGGCAGGACGCGATCGCCTCCCCGACGTCGTCGCGCGGGGGGTCCTCGAGACCGAGCAGGCCGAGGAGGGTGAGGCCCCGCCCCACCGGCCCGCCCTGGTCGCGCCGACCTCGCTGCTCGACCTGGTCGAGCGGGAGGTCCGGGTCGTCCGGACCCGTGGCGACCGCGACGACGCGGAGTCCGCGCGACGCCATCGCCAGCACGGCGGCCTCCGCGTCCCCGGGCACGCCCGTGCACAGGGCGAGGACCGTACCGGGTGCGCCGACGACGTGCACCCCGTCCTGGTCACGCACGGTCGCACGCCGACGTCGCGGGTCGAATCCGGCTCGCTCGCGCGCGACGGGAGCCGGCGGCACGCCCACCCGCGTCGCGAGGACGTGCACCGCCACGTCCATCGGGTCGCCGACCGGCGACCAGCCCCCACCCTCGTGCGAGGCCCGGGCGTCGGGGGAGCACCGGGCCGCACTGTCGGCCGCGGCCCGGACCGCGGTCAACGCGTCGGGCGACCCGTCGACCGTCGCCACCGGTTCGTAGCCCACGCCGGTCACCCGGACCACCCCGTGCACCGTCCACACGTCGGTCACGGCCATCTGGTTCCGGGTGAGCGTCCCGGTCTTGTCGGTGCAGATGAACGTCGTCGACCCGAGCGTCTCGACGGCGTCGAGCCGGCGGACCAGCGCGTGCCGGTTCGCCATGAGCTGGGCTGCCCGGGAGAGCGACAGCGTGACCGTCGGGAGCAGCCCCTCGGGCACCAGCGCGACCGTCGCCCCGACGGCGAACAGGAAGCTGTCGGTCATCGGGCGGCCGAGGACGACGGCGATCACGAAGAACCCGACGCCGACCACCACCGCGATGAGGGCGATGACCCGCACGACGGTGTGCAGCTGTCCCGCGAGCGGGCTGCGCGGGCGGACGGCGCCCTGCGTGACCGCCGCGATCCCGGCGAGCCGCGTGTGGCCACCGGTGGCGACGACCTCCGCCTCGCCGTGCCCCTCGACGACGTACGTGCCGGCGTACAGCGGACCGCCGGAGTCGCGCCCGACCGTCACGCTCTCGCCCGTGAGCATCGACTCGTCGACGCTGATCCGGCCCGCGGCGGTGAGGACGAGGTCGGCGGAGACCCTGTCACCCGCCTCGAGCACCACGACGTCCCCGGTGACCAGCTCCGCGGCCTCGACGACCCGGGTCCTGCCGTCCCGGCGGACGGTCGCCCGGACCGGCAGGAGGTCCCGCAACCGCTCCGCGGCGCGGTCCGCGCGATACTCCTGCGCGAACGCGAACGTACCGTTGAGGACCACGACGACGCCGATCGCGGCGGCGAGAGCCGGCATCCGGGCGAGCCAGGCGAGAACCGCCGCGACCCACAGCATCACCGCGAAGAAGTGCACCATCTGACGCGCGAGCAGCAGCACGGGATGCACCCGCGGCGGTGGCGGGAGCAGGTTCGGGCCGTCGACGGCGCGGCGTCGGGCGGCCTCGGCGGAGGTGAGGCCTGCGGTCCCCGACGACGCGCCGGTCATCGCGGGGGTCCCTGCCGGGACGCACGGTCGCGACGGTGCCGGCGCGCGCTCGACGCCGACGTGTGGCTGTCGTGCTGCGCGGCGGTCATGGGACGCTTCCGGGTCGGAGGCTCCGACAGGCACCGCACGGTCACCGCAACCCGTCACCGTCCGGCGTCCTCCCAGGCAACCACGCCGGGACCGGGCTACTCCGGGACCTGGGACCCGGTGCGACTCCGGCGCGCGGCCTCGCACGCCGGTCCGACGAGTTGCGAAAGTTCTGCCCGCACCCTGCCGATATGTCCGGAGGACAACGGGTCCCTGCGACGCAGCACGGAGGTGGACGCGATCGACACCGACTTCTATGCCCACCTGCTCGACCGCGTCTCCGACGGCGTCTACTTCGTGAGCCGGGA
The DNA here is from genome assembly GCA_035531255.1 of Cellulomonadaceae bacterium. Classification (GTDB taxonomy): domain Bacteria; phylum Actinomycetota; class Actinomycetes; order Actinomycetales; family Cellulomonadaceae; genus JAJDFX01. The sequence continues at coordinate 3,094 of DATKTF010000266.1, read as the reverse complement.
CAGGCGCATCACCTACTGGAGCGCCGGGGCCGAGCACGTCACCGGCTACACGGCCGAGTCCGTGGTCGGGCGGAGCTGCGCCGAGGGGATCCTGCGGCACGTGAACGACGCCGGGCGGCAGGTCTGCCTGCACGGCTGCCCGCTCGCCGGGGTGATGAAGGACGGCCGACCCCGCGAGGCCCGCATGTACCTCCACCACCAGGACGGGCACCGGGTCCCGGTCACGATCCGCAGCGAGGCGATCCGGGATGCGTCCGGCCGGATCGTCGGTGCCGCCGAGGTGTTCTCCCCGCGCGGCACGCCGCGGGTCCGGGACGACCTCCGTACGCAGGACGACCCTGCACACGACCCGGTCACCGGCGTCACGTCGCGACGGTTCGGCGAGATGGCCCTCGCGCCACTGTTCCAGGCGGTCGCCGAGGGGACCACCACGCTCGGCGTGCTGTTCCTCGACGTGGACCACTTCAAGGACGTCAACGACACCTACGGTCACCGGGTCGGCGACGAGGTGCTGAGGATGGTCGGTCAGTCGGTCGCCGGCGCGTTGCGCCGTGACGACACGGCGATCCGCTGGGGCGGCGAGGAGTTCGTCGCGCTTCTCCCGGGCGTGGGCCTGTCCGACCTCGAGGTCGTCGCGGAGCGCGTGCGGATGCTCGTCGAGAACTCGTGGCTCGTGGCGGGCGACGCGGAGATCCGCGTGACGGTCTCGGTCGGCGCGACGATCGCGCAGCGGACGGACGCGGCCGTCGTCGTGGTCGATCGCGCCGATCGCCTGATGTACGAGAGCAAGCGCAGCGGGCGCAACTGCGTCACCGCGGACTCCGGACGGCTCGTCAGCCGGGCCGAACGTCCGCTGGTCGGCGCGGGCGTCCCGTGGGAGACGCCGGGCGTCGACGGCGACGGCGACGGCGACGGCGACGGCGAGGGGCATCCGGACCCGGCACCGCCGGTCAGGTGATCCCGCACGGCGTATCGGCCGCGCCCTGCGCGTGGGGTCGGGCGGGGTGCACGGCCCACGTCACGACGCTCGCGCGGCGCACCCCGTGTCACGACGCGAGCGTCGACCCGCTGTGGCTCGCTGCCGGTTCGTCGAGCTCCTCCGGCTCAGGAGCGCCGTCGTCGTGCACGTACTTCCCGCCGCGCCGGAACGAGGCGAGCGCGCCGACCAGGGACATCAGGGCGGCCACGCCGAAGACCACGACGAGGCCCTGGTGGAACGGGCCGGAGATGAGCTGGGGGAAGAACTCCTTGCCCGTCAGCGCGGCCGCGTCGGACGCGGGGAGCTTGCTGAGCACCCCGGTGGGGCCCAGCAGGCTCTGGATCGGGTTGTAGCCGAGGAACGCGGCGAACAGGCTCCCGACGGGCGGGAGCTGGGCGATCTGGTTGGCGATCGCGGTCGGTACCCCGTGCGCCGTGAGGCCGACGCGCAGCGCGGACGGGAGCGACCCGGCGAGCCCGATGATCATGAGGGAGAAGAAGACGCCGATCGACAGCGACGACCCGGCGTTCTGGACGGTTCCGGTGACGCCCGATGCCGCGCCGCGGTCCCCGGCCGGCACGCTGTTCATGATCGCGGACCTGTTCGGTGCGCCGAACATCCCGGTCCCGATCCCGCTCAGGAGGGTGATGAGGGCGAACTGCCAGTAGGTGAAGTCCACCGGGAGGACGAGGAGGGCGACGAAGGTCGCGGCGACGACGATCAGCCCCGTGGTTGCGAAGCCCCGTGCACCGAAGCGGTCGGACAACGTCCCCGACAGCGGCCCCGCGATCAGGAACCCGATCGTGATCGGCACCATGTAGATGCCGGCCCACAGCGGGGTGATCTCGTACGAGTAGCCGTGCCGCGGCAGCCAGATCCCCTGCAACCAGATGATGAGCATGAACTGCAGCCCGCCCTGGCCGATCGAGGAGAGCAGCCCGGCCAGGTTCCCCATGCTGAAGGCGCGGATCCGGAAGAGACGCATGTTGAGCATCGGCGCGGTCGAGAGATACTCGATGCGCACGAACACGGTCAGCAGGACGAGCCCGCCGATGATCGCCCCGAGCACCCACGGGTTCAACCACCCGGTCGCGCTGCCCCCGTAGGGCTGGATGCCATAGGTGATGCCGGTGAGCACGGCCGTCAGGCCGAGCGCGAAGGTGATGTTCCCGGGCCAGTCCGGATGTGCCGTACGACGTCGGCTCGTCTCGTGCAGCGACCGGTAGGACCAGATCGTGCCCACGATCCCGATCGGCACGCTCACGATGAACACCGCGCGCCAGTCCACGACCGCGAGCAGCCCGCCGACGAGCAGCCCGATGAAGCTCCCTGCGATCGCAGCCACCTGGTTGATCCCGAGGGCCATCCCCCGCCGGTGCACCGGGAACGCGTCGGTGAGGATCGCGGTCGAGTTCGCGAACAGCATCGCGCCGCCGACCCCCTGCACGACGCGCCACGCGATCAGCCACATCGCGCCCGGTCCCGCGGTGAACGGGTCGAGCGACAGGGCGATCGAGCCCACGGTGAACACGACGAAGCCGAGGTTGTAGATCCGGACCCGGCCGTACATGTCACCGAGCCGGCCGAACGTCACGACGAGCACGGCCGTCACGAGCATGTAGCCCATGAGCATCCAGAGCAGGTAGCTCACGTTCCCGGGCTGCAGGGGGTCCAGGTGGATCCCCTTGAAGATCGCGGGCAGCGAGATCAGGACGATCGAGCCGTTGATGGTGGCCATCAGCATGCCGAGCGTGGTGTTGCTGAGGGCGACCCACTTGTAGTGCGGGTGGTCCTTGGACAGGAAGGGCGTGCGTGAGCTCACGGTTCTCCGAGGGGCGGCGGTCGGGTGTCAGTCACTAATAACTGTACGCACCACGTATTTGTTTCGCCGAACCGTCCAGGGGCGTCGATCGCGATCGCGCGCACCGGCAGGGCGCCGCGGGGTCCCGGCGGAGGTCTGCCGCGGGGTCAGGACGCGGGTGGGGTCAGGGGGCGAGGGAGGCGTCGGAGGAGAAGATCAGGCCGAGGGTGATCTTGCCTTGGCGCAGGGCGTCCTTGGTGAGGTTGCCGCCGGCGTCCAGGGAGGTGAACCCGGTGATGTCCAGCCCGTAGGTG
>DATKTF010000265.1:0-4517 GCA_035531255.1 Cellulomonadaceae bacterium | reverse complement strand
TGGCCGCCACGGATGCCACCGGTACGGCACGCCCGGACGTCTCGCCCGTCAGGCTGACCGTGGCGGTGACGAGGCTGCCCGGACGGGAGGCGCTCGTCACACCGACCACCATGACAGCCGTCGCACCGGGCGCCCCGTCGGCACTGCTGTGGGCACGGCTCACCTCGACCGACAGCGCACCCGATGTCGTGCCGGCCATCCAGGATGCGCTCACCGACCAGTCGGTGAGCGTCACCGGCGGCGCCGTGCAACGGGCTTCGTACCAGCGGGTGATCGACACGCTTCTCGCGGTCGTGATCGGGCTGCTCGGTGTGGCCGTCGTGATCGCACTGGTAGGCGTCGCGAACACCCTCTCGCTCTCGGTGATCGAACGGCGACGCGAGTCGGCGACCCTGCGGGCGATCGGTCTCGCGCGCAGTCAGCTCCGGGTGATGCTCGCGATCGAGGGGATGCTGATCGCCGGCGTCGGCGCCGTGCTCGGGATCGGGCTCGGTCTGGTCTACGGATGGGCCGGCGCGGCGACGATGCTCGGCTCGATGGCGCCCGTCCGACTGGCCGTGCCCTGGCGCGACCTCGGCCTCGTGATGCTCGTCGCGCTGGTCGCCGGGTTCGCCGCATCCGTCCTCCCCGGCCGCGCCGCCGCGCGGACGTCGCCCGTGGCGGCCCTCGCGGTCGACTGAGCACCACGGCGACGTCGGGCGCGTGACCACCCTCGGACCCGACCTCACGGTCGAGCCGACCTCGGGACCTGTGAACCCGCGGTGTCTCCCAACCGCCGCACGGCGGACACCGCCAGGCGGGCTCGCGCCGGACACGCTGACCAGGTGCGCATCACGGTCGACAGTCGTCCCGGAGACGACGCGTGCGCACGGGCGGTATCCGGAGCGCGGTCGGGAGCGGCGAACGCGGCTGCCGGACGCGCGGTCGACGTCGATGTCCCGGAGGGCGCCCGCCTCGGCGACCTCCGCACGTCGTTGGCCGCGGTCACCGGGATCGACGAGATCGCGACGCCGAGATCGGCGCTCGCTGTCGGTGACGTGGCCGTCGGTGACGACCAGCTGTGCGGTCAGGAGCCTCTCGAGGCCGGGAGCGTGCTGACGGTCGGACCGCCGTACCCCGATCGCGCCTCGACCGCCCTCCGCGCCGTCTGGCACCTCGCGGTCGTCTCCGGTCCGGACGCGGGCGGGCTCCTCGCGGTCGACGGCACGGTCGTCGTGGGCCGTGCCTCGACGGCCGATCTCCGGGTCGACGACCCACTGGTCTCCCGCCACCACCTCACGGTGCGACGGCGCGGGGACAGGCTCCACGTGAGGGACGACGGCTCGGGAAACGGCACGGTGCGCCAGCGACGCGGTCGCTCGCGCTCGCTCGCCCCACGCGTCGGGCGCCTGGCCGGGCACCGTCGTCGGACGGGGCGCTGGCACCGGCTCCGTGACGCCGACCGGGTCGCCATCGGCTCGACCTGGATCGAGGTCCGGCATCGCGACGCGACTCCCGCCCGAGCCGTGGGCTCCGCACCGTCCAACGCCGCTGGGCCGTCGGGTGCGCCGGATCCATCGGACGCCTCGGAGTGGTCCGGCAAGCGCACCTCCTCGCCCACGTCTCCGACGGCGCTCTCGGCGTGGCTCACCCCTGTCGTGTCCGCCGCCGTGCTCGCCCTGGGGACGGGCAACCCCCGCATGCTTCTGCTGGCGGCGACCGGCCCGGTGCTGGGTCTCGTGCACCTGGCGACCCGCCCCCGTGCCCGGGTGGCCGTGCGACGTCGGCCGCGCTCCCCTGCTGCCGGGGTTCCCCACGGCACGGGGTCGGCGTCGCGCACAGCTGGTGGCGCCGGGTGCCGCACCGTCGTGGTCCCGAGCCCTGCCGACGTCGTGACCGGCACCGTCCGGCTGCACGAGCGTCACCCGGGGGCCGTCGAGGTCCGCCGGCTGCGCCTCACGGACCTCGCGCCCGACGCCTGCCTCGCCGTGGTCGGGACTCGTGAGCAGGCACGTGCGGTCACGCGAGGTCTCGTGATCGCCGCGACCGCGCCTCGCGGTCCCGACGACGAGCCACCCCTCGTCATCGGTCATCCGTCGGAGGCCGTACCGGAGTGGGCGTGGTGCCGCTGGATCGGCGTGCATGAGCCGTGGGTGGACCAGAGGGCGTCCCGCGACCTCGGGCCCCTGGACGACGGGTCGGTTGCGGTCGCCGTGGATCGCCGTCCCCACCTCGCGGCGATGACCGTGATCGACTCGTCCGGTGGGCCGTGGCCGGCGTGGGCGTCGTCCCGCTGGCGTGACGCACCGGTCGGGAGCCAGCTGATCCTGGTCGCAGACCGACGCACCGACGTGCCCCCGTGGTGCCGCACCGTTCTGGAGGTCGAGGACGGGCAGGCCGAGGCGCGGCTGTACCGTTCCGACGGCCGCATCCACCCGGTCCCCGTTCCCGGGGTCTCCCTTCGTACGGCGGAGGAACAGGCGCGTCGCCTGGCCGCGCTGCGGGCCCGAGCGACCTCCGCGGACGGGGCGGAGGCACTCCCCGCACGCGTCCCCTGGAGCAGGCTCCCGGGCATCCCGCACCTCGAGGGCGGTTCGGGAGCGAGCGAGATCGCCCGGCGGTGGTCGGCCGTCTCGAGCGATCCCGGTCTCTCCGTGCCGATCGGGATCGGCCGAGGTGCTGCGGTCGTCCGGATCGACCTCGCAGCGGACGGCCCTCATGCGCTCGTCGCCGGGACCACCGGTGCGGGGAAGTCCGCGCTGCTGCAGACCCTCGTGCTCGGCCTCGCGACGACACGGTCCCCCGCCGACCTCGCGATCGCCCTGATCGACTACAAGGGCGGCGCGAGCCTGGGCGACTGCGCACGCCTCCCCCACGTCGTGGGGCAGGTCACCGACCTCGACCCGGGGCTGGCGATGAGGGCGCTCGCCGGGCTGCGGCACGAGCTGCGACTGCGCGAACGGCTCGTCGCGGAGCACGGCGTCGGCGACCTCGCCCAGCTCCGGGCTGCGTGGTCCGCGCAGCACCTCGGCCGGGCGACGGGGGCGGGACCTGCCACCACGGCACCACCGCCACGGCTGCTCGTGGTCGTGGACGAGTTCCGTGCGCTCGCCGACGACCTCCCGGACTTCCTCCCCGACCTCTTGCGGATCGCCGCGCAGGGGAGGTCGCTCGGCATGCACCTCGTGCTGGCCACCCAACGCCCCGGTGGGGCCGTGAACGCGGACATGCGCGCCAACCTCGCTCTGAGGATCGCGCTCCGGGTCACCGACGAGGCCGACTCGCACGACATCGTCGGAGCGCCGGACGCCGCGGCGATCCCGGCCGACGTTCCCGGCCGCGCCGTCGTCCGCCGAGGCGCGTCGCCGGTCGAGCTGGTCCAGGTGGCACATGCCGACCTCCGCGGCGATCTCGGCGGCGGACGGTCCGACGTCCGTCTCCCGGTTCCCTGGGGTATCGAGGCACCAGCGGCAGAGACCACGCCCGACCGGCCCGCCGCGGCAGGCGCGCACGACCCGACCTCCGAGACCGAGAAGCCGACCGGTCCGCGCCAGGACTGCGGGCCGAGCGAGGCAGCCGCATCCGTCCCGGGCCTCTCCGCGTACGTCGACGCCGTCATCGCCGCGGCCGAGGCGACCGGTGTCGCGAGGCCGCCTGCGCCCTGGCTCCCCGAGCTCCCGACGCGACTTCCGCTGAGCGCCCTCGCCGACGCCGACCGCGGCCGAGGGTTGCCGTTCGCCCTGGCCGACGTGCCTGAGTCCCAGTGCCGTGGCGTCGTGCGTCTCACCTCCGGACGACATCTGCTCGTGGTCGGCGGGCCCGGCTCCGGACGGACCACCACCGTCCGGACCCTGGCGGTGGCGGGTCTCTCCGCCGGGTGGCACGTCCACGCGATCGGCCTCGCCCGCGATCTCGTCGACGTCCTGGCGGGGCACCCGTGCCTGGGCACGGTGGTCGGGCACGACGACGCCCGTCGACTCGGCCGCCTGCTCCACCTGCTCTCGACGGGCGACGTCGTCGCCGTCCCGACCCTGCTCGTGGTCGACGGCCTCGAGACGATGCTCGAGACGCTCGACCTGCTCGGGCACGGTCGCGGACGTGCCGCGCTCACCTCGCTGCTGCGCGAGGCGCGATCCCGGGGCGTCACGGTGGCAGCGACCGCGGCACCTTCCCCTGCCGCACAGGACGCGTTCCCGGAGCTCGCCGTCCTCGCCGGGGTGGATGCGGTCGTCCGAGGGCTGCTCGGTGTGCCGAGCTCCCTCGGCGCGCCTCGCGCGCCCGGACGGGCGGTGCACCTCGGTGCTCCCGGACCCGACACGCCCCGGATGTGCCAGGTCGCCGTCGCAGCGGTCCCGGAGCACGTCTCGACCCCGGTCGAGGTCCCGCTCCGGTTGCTCGCGATACCGCTCGACGCCCCGATCGCGCCGATCCCGACATGCGGCGGCGAGCGCATCTGGGTCGGCGTCGGTCTCGGCGGCGACGACGCGGCCGAGACAGCCCTGGACGTCTCGCGCGGTGCGCTCGTCGTCGGGCCGCCT
>DATKTF010000264.1:0-2517 GCA_035531255.1 Cellulomonadaceae bacterium | reverse complement strand
CGGCTCCGCGAAGGCCCCGATCACGGCCGTGATCATCCTGTTCGAGCTCACCGGCGAGTACACGATTATCCTGCCGATGATGGTCGCGATCGTGCTGGCCAGTGCGACGAGCCACGTGCTGGCGCGCGACAGCATCTACACGGTCAAGCTGCGCCGTCGCGGCGTGGACATCTCCATCTCACCCGAGGCCGAACGGCTCGCCGCGATGACCGTCGAGCAGATCATGGAGCCGATCGGCCCGTGCCTGCGTGAGAGCGCGCGCCTGCGCGACGCCGCCGACCTGCTCAGCCGTGCCCCGCACGGCCAGATGCCCGTCCTGGACCCGCAGGGACGCTACCGCGGCATCGCGACGGTCCGCGCCGCCGCCGACACCCTCGCGGACGGCGAGCACAACCTCGCCACGGTCGCGTCCGTCGTCGAGCTGCCCGACGCCGTCCACGTCACCGACAGCATCAGCGATGCCCTCGCGGCCCTCGAGGTCAGCGCCGGGGTCGTCCCGGTCCTGGACGCGACCGGCGCGAACCTGGTCGGCTGGCTCAGCCACCAGCGCGTCCTCACGCTCCTGCACGGCGCCCCGGGCGACGCGCAGGCGATGGCCTCCGCGTCCTCGTAGGTGGCGGGAATCCCTGGCGGGCTGCTACGACCGATGCTTCGCGCGACACTGGCGACGGTCGCCGACCAGCCACCGCCGGCGCCACGGCGGTCGGGCGGACCGGCTCAGCGGATGTCGAGCCGGTCGATGATGGCGACGGCCACGAGGTGCAGGGCGACCCCGACGAGCACCAGGACCGCCCAGGCCGTGAGTGACGGTCCGGCGGTGAGCTGGTCGCCGCCGACGGCCCAGTAGAACAGCGACGCCGGTCGCGCGGTGTGTGCCCAGCTCAGGACCGGTGCCAGCGAGCTGACCAGGTAGGACGCCGCGGCGAGGGCTGAGGTCAGTCCGAGGGCGAGCCCGCGGCTGCTGGAGAGCACGCCGATGATCATCGCGACCAGGCCGAAGTCCACGCCCATGACGAGGACGGCCACCGTCGAGCCGATGACCGCGCCGGTCGGCAGGGTCAGGTCGTAGTGGCGCCCGAGCAGGACGAATGCCATCGTCGCGCCCGCGAGCGGGACCGCGAGCAGGGACAGCACGAGGGTCTTCTCGCGGACGAGTCGACGTCGACTGATCGGCAGCGTCGCGACCAGGCCGAGGGAGCCGTCCTCGCACTGTCCGGCGATCGACGACGCCCCGTACCCGATGGTCAGCAGCAGGACCATGAGCGGCAGAAAGTTCGCATACAGGTTGCCGTTGACCCACCCGGTCGGCGCCGTCAGGGAGCCGTTGACCCCGAGCATCGCGGCGACCGTCGGGTTGTTCGCGGTGAGGTCGCCGAGCGACGCGTCGGACTTCACCGACGGGTACATCGCCACGAGGATGAACGCGTACGCCGCGAGGCCGACGGCGAACCAGATGATGGAGCGACGGCGTAGCCGGAGGTCGATCTGGGCGATCTCAGTGCGCACGGGTGGCCTCCGGACGGTCGGTGGAGCGGTAGTAGCCGAGGAACAGCTCGTCGAGGTCGGCCGGGCGTGCGAGGAGGTCGATCGGGTCGAGCGGGGCGATCGCGCGAAGGACGGGCGCGACGGGGCCGGTGATGGTGAGCAGCACGTGGCGCGGGTCGGTCCCGGTGACCTGGACGCCGTCGAGCTGCGCGAGCGTGGTGGTGTCCAGGTCGCGGTCGAAGGTCAGCTCGATCGTGCGCGGGGCGTGGCGCCGCAGCCCGTCGACGGTGTCGGTCACCACGATCCGACCCTCGCGGATGATCGCGAGCCGGTGCACGACGCGCTGCACCTCGTCCAGGTCGTGCGACGAGAGGAACACGGTGCGGCCCTCGGCCACGGTCTCCCGCAGGAGGGAGATGAACTCCTGCTGCAGGAGCGGGTCCAGGCCCGACGTCGCCTCGTCGAGCACGAGCAGCTCGGGGCGGTGCATGAACGCCAGGACGATGCCGAGCTTCTGCTTGTTGCCCTTCGACAGCGTCTGGGTGGGGCGGTCGACCTCGGCGCCGAAGCGCTCGATCAGCTCGTCCCGGTACGCCGTGTCTCGCAGGCCGCGCGCCGAGCCGAACCGGTCGAGGATCTCGCGCCCGGTCACGCGCGGGTAGAGGGCGAGCTCGCCGGGCAGGTAGCCGGTGCGTCGGTGCAGCTCGACGGCGTCCCGGAGCGGGTCGAGCCCCAGCAACTGCGCCGTACCCGCCGACGCGTGGTAGAGCCCCATGAGGATGCGGATGGTGGTCGACTTGCCGGCACCGTTGGGGCCGAGGAAGCCGAAGATCTGACCCGGCTCGACCTGGAGGTCGACGTCGATGATGCCGCGGTGGGCGCCGAACGACCTGGTCAGGCGATGTGTCTCGATCACGGGTGACGGCATGCTCAGCGGTCCTCTCTGTCGAAGATCGGGCTGGCGGCGCCCGGGGGTGTGCGGGGTGGGGTCGCGGCGGGTGGCGGCGCAGGGGCGTTCGCGTCCGGGGGATG
>DATKTF010000263.1:0-2873 GCA_035531255.1 Cellulomonadaceae bacterium | reverse complement strand
ATCCGCACTCTCGACACAATGATTCGAACAGGTGTTCGAAGGTCTCCAGTAGACGGCGGGTCGACCCCTCGTGTCAATCGCACCCCCTGCCGCCCACGTCTACGGTGAGAGGGCACCACATCACCGCTCGGACACCTGGGGGACCTCATGACCGCGTTCTCGTTCGACCGCCCCACCGCACCCGATCCCTACCCGATGCTGCCGGTCGTGCCCACCTTCACCGTGACCAGCACCGACGTGACCGACGGCGCCCCGATGCCCGCGGCGCACGTCCACGCGGGCGACAACCTCTCCCCGCAGCTGAGCTGGGAGGGCTTCCCGGAGCAGACCCGCTCGTTCGTGGTGAGCTGCTTCGACCCGGACGCCCCCACCCCGGCAGGGTTCTGGCACTGGACCGTCGTCGACCTCCCCGCCACCGTCCACTCCCTGCCCACCGGCGCGGGGTCGGCATCGGGAGAGCGACTCCCCCACCCCGCCTTCCAGGCTCGCAACGACGGCGGCGGCGCCGGGTACGTCGGCGCTGCACCGCCGGCGGGCGACCGTGCCCACCGGTACGTGTTCGCCGTGCACGCCCTCGACGTCGACACCCTCGGGCTGAACCCCGACACCAGCCCGACGGCCGTCGCCTTCAACGCGCTGTTCCACACGATCGCCCGGGCGACGATCACTCCGACGTACCAGCAGTAGCCGACGGCGGCCGCGGCGACCAGCAGCTGCCGGACCAGACGAGGAACCGGCGACGGCCGGTCACGCCGGTGCACCCACCCGCGTGACCGGCCGTCGGAACGCCGGCCCGTCAGAACATCAGCCCGTCAGAACGCCCAGCAGGTCAGGGCGTCCGCACCGTCAGGTGCCACGACGTCGTCGAGCGCCCGCTGCTCCTCGTCCGAGAAGAGCCGGGACCGGATGAGGAACCTCACCCCCTCCGGCGCCTCGAGGGAGAACGCGGCCCCACGCCCGCTCACCACGTCGATCGTCAGGTGGGTGTGCCGCCAGTACACGTACTGGTTGCGGCTCATCCAGACCGGGACCACGAACCCCTCTCCGCCGACCGGAACGCCGCTGTCCGGCGCCCCCTCACCCGGCACCGCGGCGACGACGAGCTCCCCCAGCCGGACGTCGGCGTCGCCGGTGAGGAACTCGCCCGCCGGGTAGCACATCGGCGACGACCCGTCGCAGCACCCACCGGACTGGTGGAACATCAGCTCGCCGTGCTGGGCACGCAGCCGCCGCAGGACCTCGATCGCAGCCTCGGTCACCGCGACCCGCCCCGGCGGCGATGCAGGCCCCGCGGAACCGACCTCCGGACCGCCAGAGCCCGCAGGCCCCTCGCGACCCGCCGGAGCCTTCGGCGCTTCGTGCCCTGGCACGATCAGTAGCGGATCACGACGCGACCGTCGATCGCCCCGTGCTTCATCTCGTCGAACACCGTGTTGATCTCGTCGAGACCGCGCGTGGACACCGTCGGGTGGATCTGGCCACGGGCGTAGAAGTCCAACGCCTCCTCGAGGTCCTGCCGGGTCCCGACGATCGAGCCGCGGACCGTCAGGCCCTTGAGCACGATCTCGAAGATCGGGGCAGGGAAGTCGCCCGGGGGCAGCCCGTTGAACACGATCGTGCCGCCGCGTCGGGCCATCCCGATCGCCTGGCCGAACGCCGACGGGTGGACGGCCGTGACGAGCACCCCGTGGGCGCCACCGGTCTCCCGCTGGACGACCTCGGCCGGGTCGTCGACGAGGGCGTTGATGACGAGCTCGGCGCCGTGCTTCGTGGCGAGCGCGAGCTTGTCGTCCGCGACGTCCACCGCGGCCACCCGCAGCCCCATGGCGCGCGCGTACTGCACCGCGATGTGACCGAGCCCGCCGATGCCCGAGATCACGACCCACTGACCGGGCCGCGCCTCGGTCATCTTCAGACCCTTGTAGACCGTGACCCCGGCGCACAGGATCGGTGCGACCTCGATCAGGTCCACGCCGTCCGGGATGCGTGCGGCGAAGCGCGTGTCCACGAGCATGTACTCGCCGAAGGACCCGTCGACGCTGTACCCGCCGTTCTGCTGCTGCTCGCACAGCGTCTCCCAGCCGGTCCGGCAGTACTGGCAGGTGCCGCACGCGGACCAGAGCCACGCGTTGCCGACGAGCTGGCCGAGCACGAGGTCCGTGACGCCCTCACCGAGGGCGACGACCGTGCCGACGCCCTCGTGACCGGGGATGAACGGAGGGTTCGGCTTGACCGGCCAGTCGCCCTGGACTGCGTGCAGGTCCGTGTGGCAGACGCCGCTGCTGATGAGCTTCACCAGTGCCTGTCCGGGCCCTGGTTGGGGAACGGGGACGTCCTCGACGGTGAGGCCTGCCCCGAGCTGGTGAACGACTGCTGCCGTCATGGTCGACATGTGGTGCTCCTTGCTTGTCGGTGATCTGTTCCCCGGTGAGGGGGACGTGCGGAGCGGGGCGGGCCCGGGCTCAGAAGAATCCGAGCTTCTGCGCCGAGTAGGAGACCAGCAGGTTCTTGGTCTGCTGGTAGTGGTCGAGCATCATCTTGTGGTTCTCCCGGCCGATGCCCGATCCCTTGTAGCCGCCGAACGCCGCGGCGGCCGGGTACGCGTGGTAGCAGTTGGTCCAGACCCGGCCGGCCTGGATCTCGCGGCCCGCGCGGTAGGCGATCGTGCTCTCGCGCGACCACACGCCGGCCCCGAGCCCGTACAGGGTGTCGTTGGCGATCGTCATCGCGTCGTCGTAGTCGGCGAAGCTCGTCACGGCGAGCACGGGACCGAAGATCTCCTCCTGGAAGATCCGCATCGAGTTCTTGCCCTCGAAGATCGTCGGCTGCATGTAGTACCCGCCGGCGAGGTCGCCGTCGAGCACGTTGCGCTC
>DATKTF010000262.1:0-9502 GCA_035531255.1 Cellulomonadaceae bacterium | reverse complement strand
ATGGCGGCTGCGACCACGTCACCCGCTCCGGTGAGCGTGTACGGGGCGACCAAGCTCGCCCAGGAGAACATCCTGACGGTGTGGGCACGGTCCGAGGGTGTCGAGCCGGTCGTCCTGCGCCTGCAGAACGTCTACGGACCGGGTCAGTCGCTGATCAATCCGTACACCGGGATCATGTCGCTCTTCTGTCGCCTGGCGAGGGCCGGCGAGTCGATCCCGCTGTACGAGGACGGGCAGGTGCGTCGCGACTTCGTCCTGATCGACGACGTCGCCCGGGCGCTGGTGAGCGCGACGACGGCGGTGTCGCCGGGCTCGACACCGATCGACATCGGTTCGGGCGAGGACCAGACGATCGCGCGCGCGGCCGAGCTGATCGCGGAGCGCTACGGCGCTCCTGCTCCGCACGTCACCGGTCAGTACCGTCACGGTGATGTTCGGCACGCGTGGGCGGACGTCGGCCACGCGGACGCCGCACTCGGATGGCGCCCGGAGTTCTCGCTCCGGGAGGGCGTCGAGCGGCTCGCGACCTGGATCGACGCCCGCCAGAGCGCATGAGCCTGCTCAGGCCGTGGCGATCCTGACCGGAGCTACCGCCTGGGTCCGCCGCGCGCGTCGCATCACGGGACGCTCGACGAGCAGCCAGCTCGCCGTGGCGAGCGGGATCGTGCACGCGAGGGCGACGACGTCGTAGACGGCGAGGCCCTGGTGCTGGATCCCGGTCAGGATCAACAGCTGCTGCACGGGGAATGCGTAGATGTACATGCCGTACGAGATGTCGTGGCGGCGGATGAGCCGTGGGCACGGAACCACGGACCCCGCGTACACCACCAGGTAGGCGATGAACGGAGCCGTCAGCTGGGCTCCCCAGCCGTTCAGCCCCCACACGGCCGCGACGACGACGAGCGCGCTCGCGGCCGCGCCGGTCCAGTGCAGCGGCAGCCGTTCGCGGAGCAGCTGGACGAGCGCCCCCCCGAGGAACAGCGGCAGCAGCTTGACGAGGAGCGCGAGGTCGGCGTTGCTGCCCGTGAGCGGCGCCACGATCCGGCCCCAGCCCCGGAAGGCGCCGACGGAGAGCAGCCACGCGAGCGCGATCCACCACGGAGACCGTCGCACCCACGTGACGACCGCGAGTGCACCGACGACGAGGTAGCAGAGGAACTCGTAGTACAGGCTCCAGAGCGATCCGTTCCACGCTCCCGGGTACGGCACGTTCGCCGGGGTTCCGGCGATCTCGTAGGAGTTCATCCGCAGGAGCGAGTTCGAGAACACGAAGTTCGCCGGAGTCGTCGGCCCGGCCGTCAGGTACCCACCCAGCGACCCGTGCACGTGGAGGTACCCGATCGGCGCCACGACGACGGCCATGACGACCAGGCACACCAGGAACGCCGGGAAGATCCGGGCGATGCGGTGGACGAGGTAGACCCCCAGCGGGTTGGACCAGCGGCTCGCCGTGATGAGGTAGCCGCTCACGGCGAAGAACCCGTACACGGCCCAGCCGCCGAGGTTCTCACCGTCGATGTGCGGCCCGACCCCGACACCGGCGATGTAGTAGGCGTGAGCGACGAGCACGAGAGAGGCGAGCACGAGGCGGAGGAGGTTGAGGCTGTTCCTCCGCGGGTCGATCTGAGGTCCGCTCCACCGCCACAGCGCGGCCGCGGGGGCGCCCGACGGCGGCGGTGTCGTCGCCGGCTTCTCCGCGACGCTCTCGACAGCGCCGATCATCGGCGATCGGCTCTCGCGACGACTCCCATGGTGGACAAGTGTGCGGCATCGACGGTGCGGACGGAACTCGCGACTCGACGGCAGCTGCCGGTGTTCCGCCGACGGCGTCGTGGCGGCTCCCGCGAGCGGAACGGATCCGACGTCGCGACCGCCTAGGGTCGGGCCATGATGTGTGTCGCGACGCGGAGCGCGTGCCAGCCACGGTCTCAGGTCGACGCCGGACCCGGTGACGGGGTCGTCGTCGTCCGGCCCTTCCGACGGGGCCGCGTCGCGTCGCCCGCGATCGGAGGTGGCACGGCATGAGGGTGCTGGTCGATGCGACCGCGATTCCCGCCGATCGCGGTGGAGTCGGGCGCTACGTCGACGCGCTGCTCCCGGCGCTGGTCCGCGCCGGTCTCGACCTCGTGGTCGTGTGCCAGTCGCGTGACGCCGGCGCGACGGCCGCTCTCGTTCCCGCCGCCGAGGTCGTCGCTGCGCCGTCGACGATCTCGCGGCGCCCGGCACGGATGGCATGGGAGCAGGTGCTGCTCCCGGGTCTGGTCCGGTCGACCGGGGCGCAGGTGCTGCACAGTCCGCACTACACGATGCCGCTCCGCGCAGCCGTGCCGGTCGTGGTCACCCTGCACGACGCCACGTTCTTCAGTCACCCGCAGCTGCACTCCCCGCTCAAGGCGCGGTTCTTCCGGTCGGCGATCCGGTCCGCGGTGCACCGGGCCGCCGGCGTCGTCGTCCCCTCCCGTGCGACGCAGACCGAGGTGCAGAGGTTCGTCGGCGGTGCGGACACGCTGTTCCACGTCGCGTACCACGGGGTCGACACGTCCCTGTTCCGGCCCGTCGACGACGAGGAGAAGGCGCGTGTCCGCGGGGCGTTGGGGCTCGGTGAGATGTCGTACGTCGGGTTCCTCGGCACGCTGGAGCCGCGGAAGAACGTCCCGGCACTGGTCCGCGCGTGGGTGAGCGCGGTCGACGGCCTCGAGCGACCACCGGCCCTCGTTCTCGCGGGGGGCCCCGGATGGGACGACGGGGTCGCGCCGGCTCTCGCCGCGGTGCCGTCGAACCTGCACGCAGCGCAGGTCGGATACCTTCCGCTGAGCGACCTGGCGGGCTTCCTCGCCGGGTCCGAGGTGCTCGCCTACCCGAGTCTCGGCGAGGGCTTCGGTCTCCCCGTCCTCGAGGCGATGGCATGCGGGGCCGCCGTGCTGACGACGCGCGAGCTGTCTCTCCCCGAGGTCGGCGGCGACGCGGTCGCCTACTGCGGGACCGAGGACGCCGAGATCGCGACCGCGCTCCGTGCGCTCCTCGAGGATCCGCCCCGTCGTCGTGCGCTGTCCGAGGCCGCCGTACGTCGCGCCGCAGGGTTCACCTGGGACGCCGCTGCCGTGGTTCACCTCGAGGCGTACGAGCAGGCGCTCCGCTCCGTGTCGTGAGGCGCACCTACCGCAGCGAGTCGAGGAACTCGGCCACGACGTCGGCGTTCGGGAGAAGCCCCTGGTCGCGCGCCTCCGCCAGCAGGGGAGCCTCGAGGTCCTTCTGCGACAGCTGCGCGCGGATCGGCGCTCCGTCGCGACCCGTGGTCGGCCAGTCGATGCCGATCGCGGGGTCGAGCGGGTGGACGCCGTGCTCACGACCGGGCGTGTACGGGGTCGAGCACAGGTACAGCACCGTCGAGTCGTCCTCGAGCGACATGAACGCATGGCCCAACCCCTCGGCGAGGTAGATCGCGCGCCGGTCGGTGTCGTCGAGCAGGACGCTGTCCCAGGTGCCGAAGGTCGGCGAGCCGACCCGGACGTCGACCACCACGTCGAGAACGGCACCTCGGGCGCACGTGACGTACTTCGCCTGACCGGGCGGCGTGTCGGCGAAGTGGATCCCCCGCAGGACCCCGGCCGCCGAGACCGAGCAGTTCGCCTGCCGCAGGTCGAGCGCGTGCCCGATCCTCTCCTCGAACAGGTCGCCCTTGAAGTACTCGAGGAACACGCCGCGGGGGTCGCCGAGCTGTCTCGGGGTGATCTCCCACGCGCCAGGGACGGTGAGCTCGCGGTACTGCATCGGGGTCCTCTCGGTGGCGGGGTGATTCGGGCACAGCCTAGCGACGCCCGTACGCTGTGCCCGTTCGGTCGACCGGGGAGCGGAGTCAACGTGCAGTGGCTGGTGGCGGGTGGGAACGGCATGCTCGGCAAGGACATGCTGGCGACGCTGCGGGATCGGGGGGAGGACGCCGTCGGCCTCGACCGTGACGAGCTCGACATCACCGACGCCGAGGCGACCCGTCCGGCTCTTGACGGGTTCGACGTCGTCGTCAACTGCGCCGCCTGGACCGCGGTGGATCACGCGGAGGAGCACGAGGCCGAGGCGTTCGCGGTCAACGCGGTCGGGGCGGCCAACCTGTCGCGCGCCGCGAGAGCTGCCGGCGCGAAGATCGTGCAGATCTCCACCGACTACGTCTTTGCCGGCGACGCGACCGAGCCGTACGCCGAAGGCGCGGCACCGGCACCCCGGTCCGCGTACGGGCGGACCAAGGCCGCAGGAGAGTGGGCCGTTCGCGCCGAGAACCCGGACCACCTCGTCGTCCGCACCGCATGGCTCTACGGTGCGGGCGGTGCGTGCTTCCCGAGGACGATCGCACGTGCGGCAGGGGAGCGAGGCGAGCTGGAGGTGATCGTCGATCAGGTCGGCCAGCCGACCTGGACGCGCGACCTGGCCGACCTGATCGTCCGCATGGTCGCCGCTGACGTCGCGCCGGGCACGTACCACGGGACCGCCTCGGGACGGACGTCGTGGCACGGGTTCGCTCAGGCTGTCGTCGCGGCAGCGGGGATGGACCCGGCGATCGTCCGTACGACCACGAGCGCCTCCTACGTTCGTCCGGCGACGCGTCCGGCGTACTCGGTGCTCGGCCACCAGATGCTTCGCGCAGCGCGGGTGGCGCCGATCGGCGACTGGGCAGAGCGCTGGGACGTCGCTGCGCGCGAGGTCCTCGCCGGGTGACCTCACGCGGTCGACGCAACCGACCCGTCGGACCACCGACTCGGTCCGCCCGTCGTGCGACGGGAGGGCAGATGCCCGAGATCGGTCCCGGTGGACCCTCCGCTCAGCGGTGGGTGACGGCGCGCAGGAGCTGGCGGGAGCGGCGCTCGACGCCCCACTGCGTGACCTTCCACATGGCCTCGAGCACGATCGCGCGACTCATCTTGGACTCGCCGAGCTCTCGGTCGCGGAACTCGATCGGGATCTCGACGACCCGGTGCCCTCCGGAGAGGACACGGAGCGCCATGTCGATCTGGAAGCAGTAGCCGTACGAGTTGACCGACCCCAGGTCCATCGCCTTCAGCACGTCGGCGCGGTACGCGCGGAAGCCCGCCGTCGCATCCCGCACGTCGATGCCGAGCGCGATGCGGGCGTACAGGTTCGCCCCGCGGCTCAGGGCCTCACGTGAGCGGGGCCAGTCCACGACCGTCCCACCGGGGGTCCACCGGGAGCCGATCGCGAGGGCCGTCGAGCCGGGGCGGTCCGCAGGCTCGATCGCGGCGACGAGGGACGGGAGCACCGACGCCGGGTGCGAGCCGTCCGCGTCCATCTCGACGAGGACCTCGTAGCCCCGCTCGAGCCCCCACTGGAATCCCTGGATGTACGCCGAGCCGAGGCCGAGCTTGCCGCTGCGATGGAGCGTGTGCACGCGCTCGTCGTCGATCGCCATCTTGTCGGCGAGCTCGCCGGTGCCGTCCGGGCTGCCGTCGTCGACCACCAGCAGGTTCGCCTCGGGGAACGCCTCGAACAGGCGCGACGTGATCAGCGGCAGGTTCTCCCGCTCGTTGTACGTCGGGATGATCACGAGGGTACGGAGGCTCATGTCAGGGACTTTCGGGAGTCGAAGGGTGGCACGCCTCTCACCCTGACCGGGTAGGCCGGGGCGTGTCGGCGTCATGCGAGCGTACAGGGACCCGCCTGTGCGGATGCTGGACGATGTGACCGCGGCACCTGCGCGCGCAGGTGAGTCGTCACGGGCTCGCGCGTCGCCGAGGTCAGGCGCGATCGTCCAGCAGCGTCAGCAGATATCGGCCGTACCCGGACTTGACCAACGGTTCGGCGCGAGCACGCAGCTCGTCATCGGTGAGGAACCCCCGGCGCCACGCGATCTCCTCGGGTGCGCCGATCTTGAGCCCCTGCCGGTGCTCGACCGTCCGCACGTAGTCGGACGCCTCGATGAGCGAGTCGAACGTCCCGGTGTCGAGCCAAGCCGTGCCGCGCGGCAGCACCTCGACCTGCAGCCGCCCCTGCTCGAGGTAGGTCCGGTTGACGTCGGTGATCTCGTACTCGCCCCGGGCGGAGGGTTGCAGGTCCCGGGCGATCGCGATCACGTCGTTGTCGTAGAAGTAGAGTCCGGGCACCGCGAAGCTGCTCTTCGGGTGCGTCGGCTTCTCCTCGAGGGACAGGGCGCGTCCCGTCTCGTCGAACTCGACGACACCGTACGACGTCGGGTCGGCGACCCGGTACGCGAACACGGCCGCACCGTCGATGTCGTGGAACCGCCCGAGCCGCGTCCCGAGGCCGGGACCGTAGAAGATGTTGTCACCGAGCACCAGCGCGGCTGACTCGCCGCCGATGAACGACGCCCCGAGGACGAACGCCTGCGCCAGCCCGTTCGGCACCTGCTGCACGGTGTAGCTGATCGAGATCCCGAACTGGGACCCGTCCCCGAGCAACCGGTGGAACTGGGCGGCGTCGTGGGGCGTCGTGATCACCAGGACGTCCCTGATCCCGGCCGCGATGAGCGTCGAGAGCGGGTAGTAGACCATCGGCTTGTCGTAGACCGGCACGAGCTGCTTGCTGACGCCGAGAGTGATCGGGTGGAGCCTGGTCCCCGAACCGCCGGCAAGGATGATTCCGCGCATGAGACGACAGTCTGGCCCACTCCGGAGGCTCGCGAGTACCGAACTCGGTACGATCCTTGTCGCTCCGTCACAAGAACGAGGTGGGTGTGTTCAGGATCGAGAACGCCACGCAGGCCTACGCGTGGGGGTCGCTCACGGCGATCCCCGAGCTCCTCGGGGTCGAGGTGAGCGGTGAACCGGTCGCCGAGGCCTGGTGGGGTGCGCACCTGAGCGCGCCATCGGCGGTCGAGGGGTCACCTGGGTCGACGACGCTCGTCGACGTGATCGCGGGGGACTCCGGCACGGTGCTCGGCGACGATGTCGTCGCGCGCTTCGGGCCGACGCTCCCGTACCTGCTCAAGGTGATCGCCGCGGAGACGCCCCTCTCCCTCCAGGTCCACCCGCACCTGTCGACCGCGCGTGCCGGCTTCGCTCGCGAAGAGGCGCTGGGCATCCCGATCGGTGCGCCGCACCGGAGCTACAAGGATGCGAACCACAAGCCCGAGCTCGTCTACGCCCTGACGACGTTCGAGGCGCTCTGCGGTTTCCGTGCACCGCGGCGTGCCGCCGAGCTGTTCGCCGGTCTGGATGCACCGCTGGCCAAGGAGCTGCACGGTGTCCTCCTGGAGCAGCCGTCAGCGGCGGGCATCCGCGCGGCGTTCACGCAGCTTCTCGAGCCCGCGACGCGGCCCACGGCCGTCGAGGTCCAGGAGGTCGTCGACGCGTGCGCCGCACGGCTCGAGGCCGGCTCACCGTCACCGCGTGCGGACCGGACGGTGGCCACGCTGGCGGCGGCGTACCCGGGTGACCCGGGAGTCGTGACATCGCTGCTGCTCAACCCGGTGACCCTCCAGCCGGGTGAGGCGATGTTCGTGCCGTCCGGCGGCGTCCATGCCTACCTGCACGGGCTCGGGGTCGAGGTCATGGCGTGCTCGGACAACGTCCTGCGTGCCGGGCTCACCCCCAAGCACGTCGACGTGGACGAGCTCCTCCGCAACGTCGACTACGTCGCCGCACCACCGATCAGGATCGCCCCGGAGACGTTCCACGGTGCGACCAAGGTGTACTACGCGCCCGTCGACGACTTCGAGCTCTCGGTGACCGAGATCTCCGACGACGTCTCGCACCCGCTCCCGGGTCGTGGGCCGCGGATCCTGCTGTGCCTCGGCGGTGACCTGGCGGTCTCGAGCGACTCCGGCGGGGTGCTGGAGATCGGCCGTGGACAGGCGGTCTTCGTGCCCGCTGCGGACGGACCACTGACCGTCCGCGGGCGAGGGCGCGTGGTCCAGGCCGACGTCCCCTGATCCTGGCGGCATCCCGGCATCCCGGCATCCCGGCATCCCGGTGGCTCGGCATCCCGGTGGCTCGGCCCTGCTCGTCGAGGCCCGGGTGGGATCGGTCAGGTGTCCGACGTCACCCGTTCGGACGCGATCAGGCGGCGTCGCCGTTCCGGGTCGGCGCGCAGCCCGCGCGCGGACTCGCCGCTGACGAGGACGACAGAGCCACCCGCGCCCAGCACCTCCAGGACCGCGCGGAGCGAGGCGCCGAGCGGACGGTCCTCGACCTCGTGGAGTGCGCGCCGCGGTGCGTGGTCCGGCATGGTCCCGGAGAGCCGGAACAGGTCGCCGTGGGTCTCGGCCGACGCGCCGTCGACGAGTGCCGGGGCGTCCGGGTCGACCGCCGGCACCGAGCCCAGGACGTCGCCATAGGTCATCACGGCCGACGCGGCATCCACCGCACCAGAAGGGAGGACGCCGTCGTATCGACGGCTGAGGGCGGGCAGCGAGACGACGACGAGGGGATCGGACCCTTGGTGGCGTCCGGGGTCGTCGGTGACGGTGAGCTCGGGAGGCGGTCCGACCGCGGCCTCGGGGGTCACGACGCAGGCTCCCGATCGCCACGTCGCGAGCGCCCACACCACGCTGCGCCAGTGCGGAGGGAGGTCGAGCAGCACGCGCGTCCCCGGCTCGACGTCGAACTCCTCGACCAGGAGGTTGGTGGTCTTGGTGACCCAGTTCTCCAGCACCGCGCCGGAGAGCTCGACACGTTCGCCTGCGTCCCCGTACCAGGTGATCCGTGGTCGACCCGGCTCGGTCGTGAGCATGCGGAGGAGGTCGGCGCAGGTCGTGGGTGGCATCGCGTCAGGATAGGCGCAGCGAGTTCCGTCCGGGTTGTCAGGATTCTGCGCGAGAATCCGCTGCGGATATCACGCTCCGGCTTGACTCAGCCGAACGACACGCGTGTAATTCCCGTAGAGCGATCCTCGACGGGCTCGTTCGCCATGGACGACATCTGACCGACACCAGGATCTGACCGACTTCAGACCGACGTCAGACCGACGCAGCGCGAGCACGGAGGCACACATGTGGGACTTGCTCGACGAGGACGGTGTTGTCCCGTCACAGGCCGGTTCCGACCCCGACCACCAGGTCCTCGCGTCCGTCGCACCGATCTTCGGATCGCCGCTCGACGACACGATCATGGGCTGGCAGGAGCAAGCCCTGTGCGCCCAGACCGATCCCGAGGCGTTCTTCCCGGAGAAGGGCGGATCGACGCGCGAGGCGAAGAAGGTGTGCACCGGCTGCGACGTGCGGACCGAGTGCCTCGAGTACGCGTTGGCCAACGACGAACGCTTCGGCATCTGGGGCGGGCTGTCCGAGCGGGAGCGGCGCAAGCTCAAGCGCCGCGTGGTGTGAGCGCCCGTCCCCGCGGGTCCGCGTCCTGACGGATGGTCGACCTCCCCCTCGTCGCACCCGTTCGCCTCACCGGTCAGCCGGTGTGCGCGGTCGTGGTCACCCACGGCACGACCCCCTTCCTCGCGGCGACCTTGCAGGCGCTCGCCGCGCAGACCCGACCTCCTGAGCAGGTCGTGGTCGTCGACGTCGCGACCGACGGAGCGTGGCAGCCGA
>DATKTF010000261.1:0-7445 GCA_035531255.1 Cellulomonadaceae bacterium | reverse complement strand
AGGACCACGAGATGCGCGGCCTCCTCGGCCCCGCCTACGATGACACCACCCCCGAGCAGCGCGCGGGGATCACCCGGGCATCCGACGCCATCGCGGCACGCTGGCCCGACGAGGACTACGGCGACTGGCGCCGTGCCGCCCTCAACGCGGCGATGATGGTCATCCTCGGCGACGACACCCTCGACGGCATCGCCACCATGTGGCGCGACCTGCGTGAGCGCGAGCAGGAAGCACGAGCCATGCTCACCGGGGCGCTCATCGTCACCCCCGGCACAGAGCGCGACCTCGCAGCACGGGCCGGAGTCGCACGCGAGACCGTCCGCAAGGCCCTGGGGAGGTAGCGGTGGCGCGGATCCGACTCGACGAGCACGCACGCCACGAACTGCGCACCTCCGCCATCCCCGTGGCCTACGAGGACTGCGGGTGCCTGCCCGTGCTGATCGACGCGTACCTCGAGGGCGGCTGACGCACCTGACCCCAGACACACGAAAGCGCCCCGCCCGACCGTGAGGCCGAACGGGGCGCTGCGTGTGGGACGGGGTCGGGTCAGGCTGCGGACTCGTAGGTGCCGTGGACGTTCCACGTGTCCGTTGACGCCCACGTGGCGGGCGCCGTCGATGTGACGACTCCCAGGAGCCCGGCGGTGCCGAGCGCGTAGACGGTCATCGCGGACCCGGACATCAGCCCAACCATCCGGTATGTGCCGACGCCCTGGCGTAGGCCCATCACGGGCGCTTCACCGGGTGCGCCGGACGCAGCGTACGGGAGGCTGATCGTCGGCGAGGCCGTCCCGAAGGTCGACGTGCTACCCCAGGTGATCTGCACCCGGTAGTGGATCGTGCGGCCGATGCGCGTCCACGCACCGGAGATCGTCCCGTTGCCCAGCGCCCACCCGGTGCCGCCGATGGTAGGGGTGTACGACTGCCAGGCGCGCCCCGGGTCGATGACAGTCGTCCCGGTGCCGGTGTCCGTCAGGTACGTGGAGAACGTGCCCTGCAAGTAGGACCCGACGCCGGCGTTCGTGATGGAACCACCCCACGGGATGAATCCGAGCAGCGTGAAGCCCGACGCGGCGGCTTGGATGCGGATCGAGTCGCCGGCCGCGTTGAGGTGCGGGGCGATGACCGTGGTGCCGGTGCCGGCGACGACGTCGATCCCGTACGCGCCGTTGTTCTCGAAGTAGGGGTTCACGAAGACGGTCTTCTTGCCGCTGACGGCGAACACGGTGCCGACGTTCGACTGGCCGATCGGTGAGTAGAACGTGTTCACCGTGCATGTGGAATCGACGAGTGCCGGGCTGCTGTTCTTCTGCAAGTCGAGTCCATAGAACGCGTTCTGATTGGTCTGCGTGTAGAGGTTCAGCGGCGTAGAGCATCCGTGGATCGTCAGGTCGTAGAACGACCCCTCGTTGACGTTCATCGTGATGACGCCCGTGGAGAAGTTCCCGACCTTCACGTTCCGCACCACTGGGTGCACCACGGACATGGTTGCCGACCCCATGGAGACCCCGACCGACGTGCCACTGCCCGGGCCGATGAGGATGAAGTCCGACAACGCCCCCTCGAGGACGGACGTGCCGAGGACGGTGATCGCGTTGCCCGTGGTGGCCGTGGATCGCAGGACCGTCCCGTAGAACGTTGACGGTGTCGCCCACCCGGTCGACCCGTACACCCCGGGCAGGTCGCGGTAGTCCGACCAGCCGGAGCCCTTGAGGTGCTGACCGTATGACATGTTGAGGTTCGTGAACGACAGCACGCCTTCCAGCGCGCGGATGGTCAACCCCGGGCGCGAGTCAAGCACAGCCTGAATGGCGGCCGTGGAGTCCGTGGCGCCCGTGTAGTCGATGCCCGCGCCCTGCAACGGGAACTCGATCCACGCGAGCGCGGCCTTGCCCGCGACCGTCGCGGCGTTCGACGTGGATGGCAGGAATGCGTCGCCGACTGTTCCCGCGGTGATGCTGCCGCCGCCGATGCCACCGTCGGGGCCGAGGATGTTGACGAGTTCGCGGGCGAGCAGGGGGAAGCGTTGCCCGCCGCCGAAGTCAACCCAGACGAGGGTGATGCCGACGGGGCCTTGGAAGGGGTAGATGAACCCGTTGAGGTCGGTTTCGACGGGTGACGGGTCGGATCCGAAGGGCAGGAGGTCGGTGTACTGGGTGCCGCCGACGGCTTGTGACCAGGCGGTGCCGTGCGCGTTCGGGTAGGAGGTGACGGTGTTCCCGGTGGTGGATGGTGCGGTGATCGTGAAGTCGCCGGGGCCACCTGCGAACGTGAACCGGATGCTCGTCATGGTGACCTTTCAGGAGGTGCGGGTCGGGTGGTCAGTCGTCGCGGCAGCACGCGTCGGCGGCGAGGCGCGAGGTGTACGGGTGGCCGCACTCGGGACACTCGAACGGCAGGTCGTCCACGCCGCTCACCAGTGCTCGGGCACGGGGCGCCCCGCGATGACGTCGGCAAGGTCGCCGGGGGACACGTCGCCGGGGAGTGGCTTGGACGGCACGAGGTTGATCCCCGCGGCGTGGTAGCAGGCGTCGACGAGCTGGGAGCACATCATCCGGTCGGGGCGCGCCAGGCGTCGGCGCACCGGTCCGGGGACGTGAACACCGAAGATCGCCGTCAGGGCGATGCACGCGTCGTCAACCCACGAGTACGGGGTGCCGACGAGCGCCCGCGCCTTGGCGACGATGGCGGCACGCTCGGCATCGGTGAGCTTCAGGTTCGACCACAGGACCGGGTACCCGTCGTAGTCGGCGAGGGGTGAGATGACCGCACCGGGGCTCTCGGCCTCGACGATCTTCCCGTTGCCGAGGTAGAGGAACGCGTGGTTGTACCGCGAGCGTGTGACGAGCCGGATGAGCCAGCCGATGCGGGATCGGGTGGCGACGACGGCGAAGTCCCCGGGACGCATGTCAGACCCCCACCCATTGACCGTCGCGGATGAAGCCGTGCATGCCGCAGCAGTCGGGCCAGTAGACGGACGGCTCGAGGTGCAGCGGATCCAGACTGATGACGTCGTGTGCGCCTGCTCCGGCTGGCGTCCACCCGATGTACTCGTCGCGGTGCTCGTCGTAGTGGTCACGACCGGCCCACAGGTGGTGGTCGCACCAGTGCCAGACGCAGATCGGGTAGTTCCCGTCGAAGCCGTCCTTCTCCCACGCGACGAGCGGCCCGAGGCGTGTAGTGCCCTCGGGGAGCGTCTCGGGGGTGGTGATGTCTGCCCAGTACATGGTCAGGCGGTGGGGGTCGTCGGTGCGGGGACAGGTGGGGCGACGACCGGGACGGCGGTCGGGTCGGATGCACCGGTGAGGGTCGTGGTGATCTTCGCGACCTCAGGTGCCACCAGGGGGACCACGGGCGCGAGGGCGGGGACCTGTGTGGCGGCGTCGGTGATGGCCTTGTCGACGACGTTCGTCAGGACCGGTGTCACGGCGGCGGTGATCGTCGCGTACGACGGGGCACGGGATGAGCCGAGGACCAGGCGGGTGGCCCACGCGGGCAGGTGCGGCTCGATGCGCCGCCACAGGGCGTACCAGCCGACGATCGCGAGGGCAGCCACGACACCCGATTTCGACGTCAGGAACACGCCGACGACGTGCGGCAGTGGGACGACCGTGAGGACCCATGCGATCAGGGCGCCCCACACGGACGGCACAGCGGTACGCAGGACCGAGACAACCCAGTCCGACAAGGGCGCGCTCGAGGGCGCGGCGACGGTGGACACGATGGGGCTCCGTTCAGTGGACGACGGCGCCGGTGAGCCCGGCGGCGGTGATGAGGGCGAGCGCAAGAACGGGACCCAGCCACAGGTGGCGTAGGTCCCGGTACGGGTGGTGGTGCACGGGTCAGGCGGTGACGGTGGTGGTCCAGTGCGCTGCGGCGAGTGCCGCGGTGGCACCGGCTTGTGCGGCGGCGGTGATCGCGGGCAGGTCCGACCCGGCCGCGACAGCCCCGAGGGCGGCCTGCAGTGCGGCGACCTGCGCGGTGAGCTGACCGACGAGCAGCCGCGTGTCCGTGACCCAGTCCGATGCCTGGGCGGGGCCCACGTTGCCCTTGGTGAACTGGCCGGTCCACACGCCGTTCTGCGCGGCTGCGGCGATCCGTTGGGCGATCTCCGGTGCGCGGAACAGGTCGAGGACTCGCGCGCTGATCGCGTCGAGGTCTTGGCTGTCGAGGACGGACATGACGGCTCCTGGTGTGGTGATGGGTGGGAGTGGTGTGTACGTGCCGGTGCCGAGGCCGGAGCCGAAGCCGCTCGAGGGGGAGTCGACGCCGGGCCACAGGTCGGCCACGACGGACAGGTCGTAGTTGCCGCCCGACGTGACAGGGTCGGCGTACTGGTGGGCGACGCTGCCCGGGTACAGGGCGGCGCCGATGCCGGGATAGGCCGCCACCCAGTAGTGCGGTTGCGCGACGCCTGCGGCGGTGAACGCGGCACGCACCTGAGGCCACACGGACGTGTTGCAGTACACCGTCGGGTCCACACCCGCCGCGCGCCTGCGCTGCACCCACCCGGGTGCCTGTGCCGGTGTCGCATCACCCGTCTCCACGTCGAGCACCTGGCCCGCGTTGGTGCTCGCGAACACCGCGATCTGAACATGGATCGCGTTCGGGAACCGGCCCCAGTCGCCCGCAGACCAGGCGTAGCGGCCGTCGACGTACCCGGCGACCAGTTGTGCCGTCGTTGGAATGGCCGAGGCCGTGACACTGTCGAACATCGTGCGCATGGCGGACCCCTGTCAGTGGCCGGTGTAGTGGGCGATGACGGCGTAGACGGCGGTCACCAGGAACGCGACGGTCGACAGGGTCGTGCCGAACCGGGCCGCGGGTGTCCACCGGCGGTCGGACTCTTCCCGGTCGGACTGGCGTGTGGCCGCGACAGCTGCAGCAGCAGCAGCGTCCGAGGCCGCACGGGCCTTCGCCTCATCGCCGAGACGCTGCATCGTCAGACGAACGGACTCGAACTCGTCGTCGTGCTTGTCCAGGCGACCCTCGGTTGTTGACACGCGTGTGCGGAGGTCGTCGACCTTGAAACTGACGAGGTCGACTTTCCCTTCGATGCGGGCCAGGACGGTTGACTGCGGTTCGGACCGGCGCGGCTCCGGCATCTCGTCGGCGCTCACGGCTTGGCCCCTGGGACGACGGCGGGGTGGATCTCCGTGACGAGGGCGTGAACGGCGGTGAGGATCTCGCGGGTCTCGGCGTGCTCGGCCATGACCGCGTCGTGCGTTTCCTGATCGCGGGCCTCGGTGCGCGCGGACTCGATCGACTGGCCCACGAGGATGATCGACAGCAGGACCAGTTGCAGGAACGTCTGCGCGACCCACGACACGATGACGACGACGTCACCGGAGTGCACGGCGCCCGGCAGGGACACGAGGGCGATGGCGGTGAACACGAGGGCCATCCACATCGTGCCCACGGCGTTCGTGATGCGTTCCCCGGCGCGGGTGAGGGCGCTGTCAACGCGGGTGAGTCTGGGTGGCATTGTGGCCCCACTTTCGGGTCGAAACGGGTGCGAACCTGTGAGTTTCTGGCCGACGTCAGTGCGGGCGCGTACCGTGGACGCATGAGCATCAGAAGCGCAGTCGTGGGGGCCGTCGGCGGGGTCGTTATTGTCGGCGGGGTGTTCGTCGGGCTCGGCATCGCCAACGCCCAGAACGCGCCCACACCGGCACCGAGCCCGGTCGTCACGACCGCGGCACCCGTCGCGACGGTCACGCCGACACCGACACCGACACCCGTGAATGTCGTGCCGACGCCCGCCGCGACCGCGATCCCGCAGTCAGTCCCCATCGCCGTACCGACATCGGAGGCCGTCGTGCCGAAGCCCGCCGCACCGAAGCCCGTGCCCGCCGCGCCTGCGCCTGCGCCGCAGCCGGTTCCGAGCACCCAGCCGAGCGGCATCCCGTTCATCTACGGAACTCCTCAGCCGGGAGCGCTGCACGTGGCGTCCTCGACCGGCACCGCAACGCCGATGCCAGTGCCGACCGCTTCCTAGCGGAGGAAAATGGCGACCGCGTTGCAGTTGGCGATGGAATACGCCGTTGTCCATCCGGAGCCGACGCCCTGAAGTCGGCATGCGACGGAGATGGTCCCGCCGGATAGCCCTGTGAACGTTCGAATCGCGGACGCTGCGGCCGTGTTTTCTCCGATCCCGCCCTGTGCTGCGCCGCCACCAGCCGAGCCGCCAATTGCGGCGTTCACGATCACGGTCGTGCTCGTCGTCCCGTCGCCGTACACGGTCCCGTCCACAGTGCAGTGCACGATCGCCTGCGAGAACCCGGCCGGCACCGCGATCGTCGAGGCCGCATAGTCAGCCGTCGCACCCGGCGTAAACCCGGTCGAGGACGCACCCACCGACCCGACGATCACGTACGTGATTCCTTGGAGGAGTCCGGAGGCGATGGTCAGGGATCCGTCGATGGTGACGGCGCCGGAGAACTCTGCGCTCCCCGTCGGCTGCAGCGCCCACCCGGACGCGCCGGCGACGTAGTTCCCGGACTGGACTTCACCCTGGTCGATGATCAGGTTCTTCGTGGCGCCGTCGATGTGGAGTGCCCCGGTCGCGCCGCCTTGTGCGGCCTTCGCGATCTCCTCACGAATCCAACTGAGAATCACAGCCTTCATCTGCTGGTCGCCGGAGCCGGAGATCGAGTTGTTCGGCGGGATCGGCAGCGCCATCAGTGCGCCACCTTCGCGGCAGCAGCGGTGAGCATGTGCTCGTGGATGAGGTCGACCCGGGCGCGCGCCTCAGCGGCGACGTAGGGGTCGCGGATGACGGTGAGCTGGTTGTCCTGCTTCGTCTCGCCACCCTCGGACCAGTTCGTCGACCCGGTCACGACGTCGAGGCCGTCGACGATGAGCAGCTTCATGTGCATGATCGCACCGCGCTCGGACCGGCCGATGGCGACCGAGTTGGACGGGAATGCGGCCTTCGCGAGGAGTGCCCGCTCGTGGACGCCGCCCGCCTGGGATGAGTCAAGGGTGAGGCTGACGTACACGTTCTCGGCGTCGAGCTTCTCGTGCATCGCGGCCGCGAGGTCGTCGTCATCGAACCCGTACATCGCGCACACGAGGGACTTCGTCGCGGACTTCACGAGGTCCACCAGGACGCCGTGCACGTCATCCACGGGCGAGTAGAAGGTCAGCGCTGCGGCAGGGTAGCCGGGGACGAACGGGGTCGCCTTGTGGGCGTGCAGGACGCTCAGGTCGGTCAGGGACATCAGACCTCCGCTTGGAGTGTGGCGAGGGTGAGGACGGCTTCGAATCCGAGTGACCCGTCGATTTGCATGACGCGTGCCCGGCGTGTGCCGTCGGGGAGGAACGGGTCGCCTTGGGTGTGGATCTGCACGTAGTCGCCTGGACGGATCTGGTCGATGCTGGGTCCGGCGAGGACCGTGGGGTCGAGGTCGGCGCCGCCGTCGACGCGGATCGTGATCTTCCACA